>NZ_JBDSWZ010000086.1:0-12018 GCF_039926425.1 Dokdonella sp. | reverse complement strand
CGCCTCGCGCGTTCCGCGACATCGAACGCCTCGCGGTTTTCCTGATCGAAAGCGATCCATCCGCCGCTGCCACAACCGCCGAGCTGCTGATTTCAGGTCTCGCCATCCTGCGCGATCACGCGCTGGTGGGTCGCAAGGTCGAGCACGGATTGCGCGAGTTGATGATCTCGCGCGGTCGCAGCGGCTACGTCGCACTGTATCGTTACGACGCCGAATCGGATGCGGCGCTGGTGCTCGCGCTGCGGCATCAGCGAGAAACGGTCTGACGACTCAGGCAGTCGCGCCCGAACGCGTCCCCAGCCAGCGCCAGATAAAATAGACCGGCAGTCCCGCCACGGTGATCAAAGCGCCCATGCCGGCGTCCCCCGGATGCTGCCAGATCGTCACCGCGACGATCCACAACACGATCCCGATGAACAGCGCCGGCAACACGGGATAGAACGGAACACGAAACGGGGCCGGTTCCGAGGAGCGAACGCTGCGATACCAGAACAGCGTGGCGATCACCGCGGCCATGCCGAGCCAGTCGCCGACGGTCGAATAGTTGAGCAACTGGTCGAACGTGCTCGACCATGCAAGCACGCATGACCAGAACGCGAGCATCACCATTGCGACGTTCGGTGAACGCCAGCGTGGATCGATGCGCGCGGCGGAACGGAAGAACACGCCGTCCGCACCCATCACCTGAAAGACGCGGGCGGCCCCGATGATGGAAATGTTGCAGAAGCCGAGCATCGAGATCGCGATGCCGGCGGCAATCATCCGCGCACCCGCTTCGCCGAAGACGTGGCGCATCACATCGGCGGCCGGCGCGGTGCTCGCTGCGAGGCCGTCGTGGCCGAGCACCGCGAGATAGGACAGGTTGACCAGCAGGTAGCACGCAGCGACCAGCAGCATGCCGAAGAACAACGCGCGCGGCAGCGTGCGCTGCGGCTCGCGGATCTCGCCGGCAATGTCGTTGACGTAATACCAGCCGCCGTACGAAAACAGAACCGGCAACAGAACGCCGCCAAACGCGAGCGGGTTGACCGGCGCCGGCGCTGCGATGAGGGGTGGCGCGCCCTGTGCGACGAGACCGGTGACGATCAGCGCAGCGATCGCGAGCAGTTTCAGCACCGTCAGGATGTTTTGCGTGAGCGAACCGGCACGGATGCCGAACCAGTTGATGCCCGTGAGAAAAACGATGGCGCCGATCGCGTATGGCCGCGGGTCGGCGACACGGGTGCCGACGGCCGCTGCGCCATATTCGACGAATGCGGTCGCCACCGCGGCGATCGAGCCGGAATGGTTCACCACCAGCAGGTTCCAGCCGTAGACGAACGCGAAGATCAACCCGAATGCTTCGCGCAGGTTGACGTAACCGCCACCCGCGTTCGGTCGACGGGTGCCGAGTTCGGCGTAGCAGAGCACGCCCATCAGCGCGATCACGCCGCCGATCGCCCACGCCAGCAGTTGTTCGTGGCTCGACGTGGTCTGGCGCGCAACGGCGGCCGGCGTCGCGAAAATCCCGGAGCCGATGACGCCGCCGACGACGACCATCGCCGCGTCCCAGGCATTGAGTCGACGCGCGTATCCAACGGCGGGTTGAGCAGAATCGGCGAGGGCCGGATCATTCATGCGGAGCCATCTCCCCAAGGCAGGTCGGACATGCGGGCGAAACGTCAGTGGCCGACGACGACGTGGCCGGCGATACAGCTTACACAGTGGCCGCCGATCATGACGCGGCCGCTGGCGGGATCGACCTGGACTTCCACGGTGCCGTCGCGACCGACTTCGCGTCCCTGGCTCGCCCGGTAGCGATGACCGAGTGCATCGAGACCGCCCGTGGCGTGGAGCCACGCGCCGATCGCCGCGTTGGCGCTGCCGGTCACCGGGTCTTCGGGAATGCCGTCGGCGGGGCAGAATGCGCGCACGGCGATCGCGTGGTCGCCATCGCGTTCGCGACCGAACACCGCAACGCCGACCGCGTCGCCATGCTGCGCCGTGAGCAGTGCAACGCGCGCAAAGTCGGGGCGCAACGAACGAACCGTGGCCGCATCCGTCATCTGCGCGATCAACCAGCGCGGTCCGACGTCGACCACGCAGGAAGCGGGATCTGGCAACGGTGCAATGCCGAGTGCGTGGGCGATGTCGGTGCCCGAACCGGAACGTGACGGGAGGATTCCGGCTTCAGGCGACTGCACGAAGATCCGGCGCTGCGCGCCGTGGCCTTCGATGCGCACCGGAAGCAGTCCCGCGGCGCATTCGAGCACGAGCGCGTTGCGACCGCCGAGTTCCGCACGCGCCTCGACCACGGCGTAGCTCGTGCCGACGGTTGGATGACCGGCGAACGGCAATTCCTGGCGTGGCGTGAAGATACGCAACCGGAAATCGGCCGCTGTCGTCGTCGGCTTCAGCACGAACGTGGTTTCGGACAGATTGGTCCACGCAGCGAAGCGCTGCATCGCGACGGCGTCGAGGTCGTCCGCGTCGAATACGACGGCCACCGGGTTGCCGTAGCCGGCTCGCGCGGTGAACACATCGATCTGTGCAAACGGACGGCTGCGGGGCTTGGCTGTGCTCATTCGGAATCGCTCGCTGGCGTCATCGTTGTGTTCGTCTGCACGCTGGGTCGGGCGTCATTCCAGCGTCCAGCGACAGCCATTCTGACGCGTGATCCGCAGTGCGACCAGTGCTCGCTCGTTGGCGAACTCGCCCCTATTTCGTCACGAATTGTCCATCGGCGCGGCATTCCATTGCGTTCTGCTGCAATGCACGAAAGAATGCGTGCCGATGCGCATCCGCAGGAAGGACATCCGTTGAGTTCAAGCAGCGCGCCGGCGCCGAGACCGTGGGTCGTCGCGAAATTCGGCGGCACCAGCGTGTCGTCGCGAGCGCGATGGGAAACGATCGCACGCATCGCAGCTGCGCATCATGCGCGCGGGCGGAACGTGCTGATCGTGGTGTCGGCACTGTCCGGCATCACCGACCTGCTCAAACGCATTGCCGAAGCGCGTGATGACGACGCGGCGTGTCGCGAAGCGCACGCATTGATCGTCGAACGCCATCATGCATTGCACCGCGAGTTCGCGTTGCCGACGCGCAACGCAATCGATGGCTGGCTGGCGCGACTGGACCAGCTGATCGCCGATCCGCGACGTCGCGAGGCAACGTCGCCGTGGCAGGCCGACGTATTTGCGCTCGGCGAATTGATGTCGAGCACGCTCGGCGCGGCGTTCCTCAACATGCAAGGCCTTGCGACGAACTGGCTCGACGCGCGCGACCATCTGATCGCACAGCCGCTGGCGAACCAGACGGCATGGTCGCACTACTTGTCGGCGACCGTGCCAGCCGTGCCGGACGCCGCGTTCGCACAACAACTCGCCACGCGCGGCGATGTGTTCATCGCACAGGGCTTCATCGCGAGAAATCCGGACGGTGAAACCGTGGTGCTCGGACGCGGCGGTTCGGATACGTCGGCCGGCTATTTCGGTGCGATGCTGAAAGCCGAATGCGTCGAGATCTGGACCGACGTGCCGGGCATGTTCAGTGCGAATCCGCGCGTGGTGCCGGACGCGCGCCTGCTCGCGCGGCTCGATTACGAGGAAGCGCAGGAAATCGCGACAACCGGGGCAAAGGTGCTGCATCCGCGCGCCATCGGTCCGCTGCGCCGCGCTGGCGTGCCGCTCGCGATCAAGGATACGCATCGCCCGCATCTGCCAGGCACTGAAATCCGTGCATCGGCGGTCGACGCGGCGCCGTGCGTCAAGGCAATCAGTGCGCGCAAGGGCGTCACTCTGGTGTCGATGGAAAGCGTTGGCATGTGGCAACAGGTCGGCTTTCTCGCCGACGTGTTCAACGAGTTCAGGCGGCATGGACTCTCGGTCGACCTGATCGGTTCGGCCGAAACAAACGTGACGGTGTCACTCGATCCGAGTGAGAACCTGGTCAATTCCGATGTGCTGTCTGCGCTCGCATCGGACCTCGCGAAGATCTGCCGCGTGAAGGTGATTGCGCCGTGCGCGGCGATCACGCTGGTCGGTCGCGGCATGCGCGCGCAGTTGCACCGGCTGTCGACCGTGCTGGCCGAGTTCGGTGCGCTCGACGTGCATCTGATCAGCCAGTCGTCGAACAATCTGAATCTCACCTTCGTCATCGACGAGTCGCTCGCCGACGATCTCATTCCGCGACTGCATGCGTTGCTGATCCGCTCCGACGCGCTGCGTGTGGAAGACGGCGCGGTCTTCGGGCCGAGTTGGCGTGAGCTTGGAGACGACGTGAAGGATTCGCCGCGCCCGGGCTGGTGGCGCGCTGAACGGGCGACGTTGCTCGACATCGCAACCCGCGCATCGCCCTGCTACGTGTATTCGCTGGCGCAGGTTCGTGCGCAGGCGCGATCCCTGCGTGCGCTGTCGTCTGTGGATCGTTGGCACTACGCGCTGAAAGCCAATCCACACCCGGCGATTCTCAAGGCGCTGCATGAGGAAGGGTTCGCGTTCGAGTGCGTTTCCCTTGCGGAAGTCGAAGCGGTTCAGGCAGCGCTGCCGATGCTGGCAGCCGACCGTATTTTGTTTACGCCGAACTTTGCGCCACGCGAGGAATACGCGGCGGCCCTTCGAGCCGGCGTGCATGTCACGCTCGACGCGCTGCATCCGATTGCCGAGTGGGGTGGCCTGTTTGCCGATCGCGACATTCACCTGCGCATCGACCTCGGCAGCGGTCGTGGTCACCACGACAAGGTCAAGACCGGCGCCGCGTCGAAATTCGGCGTGTCGCTCGACCAGGTCGATCAATTCCGCACGCTCGCGCGAAACGCCGGCGCGCGCATCACCGGCCTGCACGCGCACCTCGGTTCCGGCATTCTCGACGCAACCCACTGGCGTTCGGTGTACGCGCAGCTGGCGAGCGTTGCCGAGGGGTTCAGCCGCATCAAGTCGCTCGACATCGGCGGTGGACTCGGCGTGCCGTCGCGTCCCGATGAAGCGGCGCTCGATCTCGCTGCGCTCGGTGATGCATTGGCCGAAGTGAGGCGCGCCTATCCGCAGTTCGCGTTGTGGATGGAGCCCGGGCGCTACCTCGTCGCGGATGCTGGCGTGCTGCTCGCGCGCGTGACGCAAACCAAGCGCAAGGGCAGCGTGCATTACGTCGGTATCGACGCCGGCATGAATTCGCTGATCCGTCCCGCGCTCTATGAAGCGTGGCACGAGATCGTGAATCTTACGCACCTCGACGATCCGCCCGGAACGATGGTGCAGGTAGTCGGCCCGATCTGCGAAAGCGGCGACGTACTTGGCAACAACCGCCGATTGCCCGAATGTCGTGAAGGCGACGTGCTGCTGATCGCGCAAGCTGGTGCGTATGGTGCGGTGATGGCATCGCACTACAACCTGCGTGCGCCCGCGGTGGAGATCATCGTGTGAGCCGCGCACGAGTGATCCTGCATCTGGTTGCCCTGCTGGCACCGTTGGTCGCAGCGAGTGCGTGGTGCCTCCTCGTGTACCGGTCCAATGCGGCGGGTGCATGGGGTGTCGTGGCAGTCGTCGGGGGTCTCGCTGCACTGTCGGCGCAAGTCGCCGCACTGCTGCGTTGGCGCGCACTCGATCGACGCGCGCGAGCCGGTCAAGGTGCATGGCTTGCCGGGATCGGCATGGCGGCGATCACGCATGCACTGTTCGGCGTCCTTCTGGATGCGGCGCTCGTGCTGTCGCTCGGCGGCTGGCGCGAAGCAGCCGGCACTGGGCGACCATCGGACCTGCTGCTGCAATCGCTGTTTTTTTTCGTGATGTCGATCATGCCGGTCGGGCTCGTGACATTTCCCGCGACCGCGTTGTTCGCCACTTGGATCGCGGCGTTGCGTCGCAAGGAGCTTGGCCATGCCGTTGCCTGACCCGCGCGCCGCACGGACCTTCCGTTTCATCCGGCGCGATTTTGCCGGCGGCGTCGCGTCGCTTGTGTATGCGTTCGATGACGGTCCGGAACTGATCGAGCGCATCGCGTTTCCGCACGCGCCGGCGATCGCGCCCGACCGCGTGCCCGCGTTCGATGCCGCGCTCGATCTGCTGCACCTTGTCGCCGGCGTCAGCTACTACAAGGCCGGCGTGCCGGCACAGATCCGCGTCGAACAGGGTTCGGTCGATGGGTCCACCGCGTCATTTCTCGACACGTTGTATCTGCACGGGCTCGGCGAGTTCGCGTACCACAACAAACTCGACCTGCGCGGGAACATCAAGTTTCCGGTGGGAGCGGCTTCAGCCGCGATGCGGCCACAGCTTGCGGCGCTGGAAAGCATCGCGGCTGAAGCCGCTCCCACGAACGCGCCGTGGAGCACCCTCGTGCCGATCGGTGGGGGCAAGGATTCGCTGGTGAGCGTGGAGATGCTCAAAGCGGCCGGGGAAGATGCCACCGCGGTGTGGGTCGGCAACTCGCCGCTGATCGCCGCTTGCGCGGAGCGCACCGGGTTGCCGATGCTCAACATTGGCCGCGAACTGTCGCCACTGCTGTTCGAATACAACCGGGAGGGTGCCTACAACGGGCACATCCCGGTGACCGCGATCAACTCGGCGATCCTTGCGGTAGCTGCGGTGCTGTACGGCTTCGATGCGATCGCGTTCTCCAACGAACGTTCCGCATCGAGCGCAACACTTGAATACGATGGCCAGCCGGTCAATCACCAGTGGAGCAAGAGTTGGGACTTCGAGCGCGCGTTCCATGACCTGCTGAAGGCCAGTGTCGATCCGGCGCTCGACTATTTCTCGTTGCTGCGGCCGCTCTCCGAGCTTGCCGTGGCCGAGCGCTTCGCGCGCTCGACGCGCTATGACGACGTGTTCTCCAGTTGCAACCGCAACTTCCGCATTCTTGGCCCGAAGCCGGCGGATCGCTGGTGCGGCCAGTGTCCGAAATGCCATTTCGTGTTCCTCGCGCTTGGGCCCTTCATGCCCAAACCCCGGTTGCTCGCGATCTTCGGGCGCAACCTGCTCGACGACCTCGATCTGGCACCCGCGTTCGATGCGCTGATGGAATACCGCGACCACAAACCCTTTGAATGCGTCGGCGAAGGCGCCGAGTCGCGCGCGGCGATGCACGCCCTGGCCGCTCGCGCGGAGTGGCGGGAAGACGCGGTCGTCGCGCGCTTTGCCGACGACATAGCGCCGCAGCTCGATCCGGGTGGAGCGACACTCGACGATTTGCTCGGCGCCACCGGCGAGCACCGGATCCCGCCGCGCCTTGTGCGGTTTGTCGATGCGCATCGCTGAACTTGCTGGCCGGACGGTCGCGGTATGGGGGCTTGGCCGCGAGGGAAGGGCGGCGCTGGCGGCGTTGCATGCACGCGCGCCTGAACTGATGCCGACGCTTTTCTGTAGCGAGGAGGAAGCGCGGCTGTTCGGAATTGAAGAAACATCGCGGCTGACGCCGCTCGCACCGAAGCCGGGCAATAGCGTGGTGGGTGATGGCGGGAGCGGCTTCAGCCGCGATGCCGTGCACATCGAAACGGACCCGCCCGATGGCGCCGCGTTGTCGGCGTTCGATCTGGTCATCAAGTCCCCCGGCATCAGCGCGTACCGAGCCGAGATTCTCGAGGCGCGCCACAACGGCACGCACTTCACCTCCGGCACCGCACTGTGGTTTGCCGAGCATCCGCAATCCCGTGTCATCGCGGTGACCGGCACCAAGGGCAAGAGCACGGTCAGCGCGTTGATCGCGCATCTGCTCCGTTCTCTCGGGCGACGCGTTGCGCTGGCTGGCAATATCGGGCTGCCGTTGCTCGAACTGCTCGATCCGCCACAGGAGCCGGACTGGTGGGTGATCGAATTATCGAGCTTCCAGACGCGCGATGCGGGAGCCGTCGAAGTCGGCATCGTCAACAACCTTTACGAAGAGCATCTCGACTGGCATGGCTCGCGTGAACGCTACGCCGAAGACAAGCTCACCCTCGCAAACGCGTCGCGGACGCTCGTCGTCAACGCGCTGCAACCGGAATTGCAGTCGCGGTTGGCGGCCCATCCGCGACTGTTTCCGTTTGGCACGGCTGCAGGCTGGCATGTTTCCGATGGGGCGGTGATGCGCGGATCCACGCGCGTGTTCGAGATCGATGAGTCGCCCTTGCCAGGGCTGCACAATGCGATGAATGCCTGCGCCGCGCTGGCGGCGATCGAGGCGGCGGGCGAAGACGCCATCGGTGCGGCAGCGGCGATCGGGTCCTTCAATCCGCTACCCCATCGGCTGCAGATGCTCGGTGAGCGCGACGGCCGCGTGTTCGTCGACGACAGCATTGCGACGACGCCGCAGGCGACGCTCGAAGCGCTGGCGAGTTTCGGCGATCGTCCGGTGACCGTTCTGGTCGGTGGATACGATCGCGGTCTCGACTGGCGCCCTTTTGTTCAGGCCATGCGCGAGGCGCCTCCCCATGCGATCGTCACGATGGGTGCAAACGGCGAGCGGATTCGTGCGAGCCTGAACCTGGCAGGTGGCAACCACCGACTCGAATCGGCCGCCACTCTTGAGGATGCGTTACCGCTTGCGATTGCGGCGACCCCCATCGGTGGCGTCGTTCTGCTGTCACCGGGCGCGCCAAGCTTCGACCAGTTCAAGGATTACGTCGAGCGAGGCTGCGCATTCGCGCGCATGGCTGGATTCGATCCCGCAACGATCGGCATGATCGACGGACTCGGCATCGCCTGACGCATCTGCCCGGCCTCGGTTGCTGGTGCTCGGCCGAACGGCTGCGCGCCGCTGGTATGCTCGCGGCCATGCATGAGCCGACCCGTTCCAACCCACCCATGTCCGCAACCGTGGTGCGTGTCTGGGATCTGCCGACCCGCTTGTTCCACTGGGTGTTGGTCGCGTTGATCGCGCTTCAGTACGCGACCGGGCAGTTCGGTCTGTTGTCGATGCAGTGGCACTACCTGTGCGGCTACGCGACGCTGGCGTTGATCGTGTTTCGCGTGCTGTGGGGCTTTTTCGGATCGGACACGAGCCGGTTTTCCCACTTCGTGCGCAATCCGTTCGTCGTGCTGCACTATTTGCGCGGACTGATCAGCGGCGATGCCAGGCGCAAGGCCGGGCACAATCCGCTGGGTGGATGGTCGGTGCTGGTGATGCTGGCTCTGGTGTCACTGCAGGCAGTCAGTGGATTGTTCACGACCGACGACGTCACCGAAGACGGTCCACTCGTCGCACGCGTGTCCGATGCGGCGATCACACTGATGACGAGCCTGCATCACACCACCCGCTATCTGTTGCTCGCGCTGATCGCGCTGCATGTCTGTGCGGTTGCCCTGCATTACGGCTGGCGCAAGGAGAATCTCGTCGCGCCGATGTTCGACGGATGCGCGCCGGTCGATGGAGTACCTGCGTTGCGCTTCGTTTCGGTGTGGCGTGCGGTCGTGCTGCTTTTGATGAGCGCCGCTGCGGTGTGGGCGCTGGTTGCGTGGGGAGAAGCCGCGTAGGTCCGAATCGCTCGCGCGTCCGCCTTCATCGAAGGTTTGTCGCGCGGCGCATGCGAAACGAACGTCATTGATCGGAGCGGGCGGACCGAACAAGCGCGTGCGCCCGACAAGACGAAAGCAGCGCTTCGATCATTCCTCCTTGCGGTACTTGTCGTGGCACGCCTTGCACGCGCCCGCCGTCTGCTTGAACTGTTCCTTCATCTTCGCTTCGTCGCCACCCTTGGCGACGTCGGCGAGCAGCCGTGACTGTTTCACGAAGTCGTCCATCTTCACCTTGAAGTCGTCCATGTGTTTCCAGATCTCCGGCTTCGCCTCGGTTTCGGCACCCTTGTCGGAGCCTTCGGGAAATCCTTCAAGGAGTTGCGGCGCGAGGAACGCAATGCGATCGGCGTGCCGCGCGAATTCGGCGGCGTCCCACGGCGTCTTGCCTTTCATCATTTGTGCGAGCGGCCCGAAGTTCCAGCCGATCACGTTGTAGACGCTTTGCCGGTAGTTGATGGCCGCTTCCGGTTTGACTGCCGCGGTCGCGAAGGCCGCGGAGAAGGTGGCAGCAAGTGCAAGGCTCAGTTTCACGACGCGCATCGGAGATCTCCATTCGGTACGGAATGAGTGTAGCAGTGGCCCGTTCAGCCTGCGGCGGCTTTGACGCCCATCGACGGCGCTATCATGCGACCTCTTCGAGCCCACGGGAATCCATCGCCATGCTGACACGCCTGCTCGCCATCGCCCTTGTTTCACTCGCCGCCGCGCCGCTGCACGCGGCCATGGTCACGCGTCCAATCTCCTACGAGGTGGGCGGCAAGAAGATGCAGAGCGTCCTTGTCTACGACTCGGCCGTGCGCACGCCACGACCGGGCATCGTGATGACGCCGGACTGGATGGGCATGAACGACAAGCAGATCGACCTGGCGAAGCAGATCGCCGGAACGGATTACGTGATTCTCGTCGCCGATGTGTATGGCGTGGACGTACGTCCGAAAACCGCGGACGAAGCGGGCAAGGCATCGGACGCGATGTACAAGAACCGCAGCGACCTGCGTGCGCGCATCAATGGCGCGCTCGATCAATTGAAGGCACAAGTGGGCAAGGCACCGCTCGACGGCAAGCATTGGGCAGCGATCGGTTTCTGCTTTGGAGGCGCCACTGCACTGGACCTTGCGCGCAGCGGTGCGGACGTCGCGGCGGTCGTCAGCTTCCACGGCAACCTCGCAACCGACGATCCGTCGATGGCGAAGAACATCAAGGCCAAGGTGCTGGTGCTGCATGGCGCGGACGACAGGTTCGAATCGCCCGAGCAGATCGCCGCATTCCAGCAGGAAATGCGCGCGGCGAAGGTCGACTGGCAATTCTTCATCTTCGGCGGCGCGGTGCATTGCTTCGCGATCCCGACCGCCGACAACTCCGTGCCGGGTTGCCTCTATGACGCGCCCGTCGCCCGTCGGGCGTTCGAGCAGATGAACCTGTTCTTCCACGATGTCTTCGGCAAGGCCGACGCCGACGCACACCACAAGCCGGGCTGATCCGTCATGAGGCTGGCCACTGCATTCAAGAACTTCGCGAGTGGTGCTTCACGTGCGACCGGCAAGCCGATCACCTTTGTGCTGGCGTCGTCGATCGTGGTCGTGTGGGGGATTTCGGGACCGCTGTTCGGCTTCAGCGACACCTGGCAACTGGTGATCAACACCGGCACCACGATCATCACGTTCCTGATGGTGTTTCTGATCCAGAACACGCAGAACCGCGATTCCGAAGCGATGCACATCAAGATGGACGAGCTGATCCGTGCGTTGAATGGCGCGCACAACGCGCTGCTCGATCTGGAGGAGCTGGAAGACGACGAGCTCGACCTGATCCGTGGCCGCTACCGCAAGCTCGCAAAGAAGGCGCGCGACGACATCGACGCCGGCGGCGTGGATGTCGGCTGCGGTGACGTGGACAAGGACGACGACCCGCCGCCGTCAAAGAAGGCTGTGAGGACGCCGAAGTAGCGCCACCGGTACATTCGCGCAGTGTGCCGCTGGTCGAGCGATTCCCGCTTTCGCGGGAATGACGTCCATGTGGGGACTGTCCTCGTCGGAACGTCGGACTTGCGCCGGTCATCGGCGTGTGCCGATCTCGCGTGAACGACATCGTCCAGACGGCTCATCAACCTTTCCGTTTGGATTGCACGTCAACCCCAACGTTCGGACGGCGCTTCAACGCAGTCGTTCGCAAGCCCTTCTTCCGGTTGGCTCCTCAACGCAGTCGTTGGCAAGTGCTTTCTTCCGGACGGCGCCTCATCGCAGTCGTTCGCACCGTACCCCTCAAAGACGTCATTCCCGCAAAGGCGGGAATCGCTCTGCACTGCAAACGCGATGGGCCTCTCGACGCCCGATCCGTGCGCGCTCAGCGCGTGCGATCCACCGCGTGGTCGGCGAGCAACGCAAGAGCATCGCGCGCATCGGACGGCGGCAGGCTGGTCAACGCCTGTCGCGCGTCCTCGGCATAGGCCTTGGCGCGATCGCGCGATGCGTCGAGCGCTCCCGTCGTGCGGATCGCCTTCAGCACGTCGTCGAGCGCGTCGAGCCCACCCGCCTGGATCGCCGCGCGCAAT
>NZ_JBDSWZ010000085.1:0-5234 GCF_039926425.1 Dokdonella sp. | reverse complement strand
ATTTCTCTTTCGCCTCGGCAATCCGCCGCTCGAGGTAGTGGATGTTCTGACCACCGGTCTGGAACCCGCCATCGGCCATGATGCGCTGCTGCAGCGGCACGTTGGTCTTGATGCCTTCGACGACCATCTCCGACAGCGCGATGCGCATGCGCGCGATCGCGGTTGCGCGGTCGCGACCATGCACGATCAGTTTGCCGATCATCGAATCGTAGTTTGGCGGGATGCGGTAGCCGTCGTACACGTGCGTGTCGACGCGAACGCCGGGCCCGCCCGGGCATTCGAAGCGCTTGACCGTCCCCGGGCTCGGCATGAAGGTGTCGGGGTCTTCCGCGTTGACGCGACACTCGATCGCGTGGCCAACGAACTTGATGTCTTCCTGGCGAAGCGAGAGCTTTTCACCGGAGGCGATCAACAGCTGCTCTCGCACGAGGTCGGTACCGGTGATCAATTCGGTCACCGGATGCTCGACCTGGATACGCGTGTTCATCTCGATGAAATAGAACTTGCCGCCCTCGAACAGAAACTCGAACGTGCCGGCGCCGCGATAGTTGATGCGCAGACACGCCTCGACGCACACCTTGCCGATTTCTGCGCGCTGTTCCGGGGTGATGCCCGGTGCGGGCGCTTCCTCCACCACTTTCTGGTGGCGGCGCTGCATCGAACAGTCACGCTCGCCGAGATGGATCGCGTTGCCCTGACCGTCCGCGAGAACCTGGATCTCGATGTGGCGCGGATTCTCGAGGAATTTCTCCATGTAGACCTCGCCATTGCCGAACGCGGCCTTGGCTTCGGACTTGGTCATCGTGATCGCGTTGGCGAGATGCGCTTCGGTATGCACCACGCGCATGCCGCGACCGCCGCCGCCGCCGGCTGCCTTGATGATCACCGGATAGCCGATCTCGCGCGCGATCTTGGTGTTGCTGACCACGTCGTCGCCGAGCGGGCCCCCGGATCCGGGCACGCAGGGCACGCCCGCGGCCTTCATCGCGCGAATCGCCTCGACCTTGTCGCCCATCAGTCGAATCACTGCAGGCGTCGGGCCGATGAAGATGAAGCCCGATTTCTCGACCCGCTCGGCGAAGTCGGCGTTCTCGGAAAGAAAGCCATAGCCTGGATGGATCGCCTGTGCATCGGTCACCTCGGCTGCCGCAATGATCGCCGGCACGTTGAGATAACTGTCTGCTGCGGCGGGCGGTCCGATGCACACGGATTCGTCCGCCATGCCGACGTGCTTGAGGTTGCGATCGACCGTGGAATGGACGGCGACCGTCTTGATCCCGAGCGTGTGGCACGCGCGCAGGATACGCAATGCGATCTCGCCGCGGTTGGCGATGACGACTTTATCGAGCATGGGCATCGGACTTGGGGATTCGGAATCGGGAAAGAGCGGGCGTCAGCCGACTCCACTGTTTGTGCACAGAACTCATCCGATGACGAACATCGGTTCGTCGAATTCGACGGGTTGACCGTTGTTGACCAGAATCGCCAGGACCGTGCCGCTGACATCGGACTCGATCTGGTTGAACATCTTCATCGCCTCGATGATGCCGAGCGTATCGCCCGCCTTGATCGACTGACCGACCTTCACGTAGGCCGGAGTTTCCGGATTGACCGATGCGTAAAACGTGCCGACCATCGGCGCCTTGACGGTATGGCCCGCAGGGGTGGCGTTCTCGGCGGCGGCTGGCGCTGCTGGCGCGGCCGGTCCGCTGGCGGAGGCGGCCTGCGTGACGGGTGGCGCCATCTGCACGGCCTGCGGCGCCACTGAAAGTGCGCTGACCATGCCCTTTGGAATTCGCGAGAGGCGGACGATCTCCTCGCCCTCCTTGATCTCGAGTTCGGCGAGATTGGATTCCTCGAGCAGGTCGATGAGCTTCTTGATCTTGCGCAGGTCCATTCGGACTCCTGGCTGAAAGTTGAGTGGAAAAGGTCAGGCGTCGAGTCTGCGGAGCGCGGCGTCGAGCGCGAGTCGATAGCTGTCCGCGCCGAAGCCCGAAATGATCCCGACGGCCAGATCGGAAAGATACGAATGGCGCCGGAATTCCTCGCGCGCCTGTACGTTCGACAGGTGCAGTTCGATGAAAGGAATGCCAACCCCCGCGAACGCGTCGCGCAGCGCGATGCTGGTGTGGGTGAACGCACCCGGATTGATCAGGATGAACGCGGTGCCGTCTGTCGCGGCCGCGTGGATCCGGTCGATCAGCACATGCTCGGCATTGGACTGCAGTGACGACAGCACGTGACCAGCGGCGTGTGCCGTCTGCGCCAACCCGGAGTCGATTTCCTCGAGCGTCGTGCGGCCGTAGACCTCCGGCTCACGCGAGCCGAGCAGATTGAGGTTGGGACCGTGGAGGACCAGCAGTTTCGCCAAGGCGGCAACTCGGGCAAACGACGAACGAACAGTCTGGCCGAGCCTGCGCGTTATGTCCAGTTCGGCGACGTTTGATGGTTATTTGCCGAGATTGCGGCGTGTTCGATCAGAGATGCGGCGCCAACCAGCGGTCGAGACTCGATTGCGTGAAGTTGCCGAAGCGTTGCGCGACGATGCGTCCGTCGCGCCCCACCAGCACCGAGTAGGGCAGGACATCGCGGTTGTTGCCGAAGATGGACGATACATCCTGAGGGTGGCCGGCCGCTTTTTCCGGATCGTCGATGAGGATTGGATAGCTGATCGGATGCTGCGCGAGAAAGGCCTTCGTTTCCGCGGTGCCATCCTCGGCAACGCCAACGACCTCGACGCCGCGCGCCGCCAGGCGTTTGTGTGTTGCATCCAGCAACGGCATTTCCTCGCGGCACGGGCCACACCACGTTGCCCAGAAATTGACGACCACGAGTTTGCCCCGCCACGTCGAGAGCGACCTCACCTGTCCATCGACATCGGGCAATGCCATCGCTGGCGACGGTTTCCCGATGATCGAAGTGGGCTCGACTGCAGCGCCTCCCGTCTGTGCAGGCGTTGGAGTCGGCCGCAACCACGCGCCGGCTGCAAGTCCAGCCAGCGCGCCGACGACCGCAAGCAATACGATCCACAGATGGGTGCGTTCGAACATCGTCAGTTCGTCAGCGGGCGACGGGTGCGAAGGCCTGTTCGACGATGCCTTGCGTCAGAACGGTCGGCAGCGCCTGTCCAAGCCCGGCTTCGCCACTGCGGAAGACGACATACAACGGCACACCGACCGCCTTGTAGTCCTTGAGGAACGCAGTGATGGCCGGGTCGACATTGGTCCAGTCGCCTTTCATCAGGACCGCGTTGCTGCGCCTGAGCAGATCGCGGAACGCATCGGTGTCGAGGACCGCCCGCTCATTGACCTTGCAGGTCACACACCAGTCGGCTCCCATGTCGACGAACACGCTGCGTCCTTCAGCACGCAACGCTGCGAGACGCTCGGCGGAATACGCGACCGACTCCGCCGAGTCGGCCTGCGCATGATTGGGCGCCACCAATCGCGCAATCTGCGTCATCGAGACCGCGACCGCGGCGACCACGAGAAGCATTGCGAGGACGCGCCCGATCGGACCGCCCCGATAACGGCTGCGCTCCCACCACCACAGGCCCAACGCCAGCACGATCGCCGCCACCAGCACCAGCAACACCGCATCCACACCGCGCTGGTTGCCAAGCACCCACACCAGCCATGCGGCGGTGAGGTACATCGGGAACGCGAGCACCTGTTTGAGCGTTTCCATCCACGCGCCCGGCCTGGGCAGGCGCGTGGCGAGCGCCGGCACGAAGCCGACGAGCAAAAAGGGGAGCGCGAGACCGAGACCCAACCCGAGGAACACCAGCAACGCAATGAATGAGGAGGCGGAAAACGCGAATGCGAGCGCAGGGCCCATGAACGGCGCGGTGCACGGACTCGCGACAACCACCGCCAGCACACCGGTGAAAAAATCGCCGGCCTTTCCGCTTCGATTGCTCAGGCCTTGTCCCACGCCTGCGAGACCCGCGCCGATGTTGAACACGCCGGACAGCGACAGGCCAACCGCGAACAAGACGTAGATGAGCCCGGCCACCACCAGCGGCTGTTGCAACTGGAAGCCCCAGCCGAGCGCCTGTCCAGCGGCGCGCAACGCAACCACGGCAAGTCCGATTGCCGCAAACGCAACCATCACGCCAGCGGTGTAGGCGAGCGCATGCGAACGCGCGGCGGCGGGGCTTTCGCCGCTCTGCGCGAGGCCGATCACTTTCAACGACAGGATCGGCAGCACGCACGGCATCAGGTTGAGGATCAGCCCACCAAGCACTGCGAGCAGCAACGCACCGAAGATGCCGAGCGTGTCGGGTGCGGGCGGCATGCTGCGCAGCGCATTGTCGTCGGTTGCGGAGACGGCTGCGGTGGTCAACGACGGCGCAGCGACGAACGACGCTTTCGCTGCGGCGAGTTGCGCGTCGGTTGCGGGCGGCATCGCGATCGACACATCGCGCTGCATCACCGGGTAGCAGATGCCGTTGTCCTGGCAACCCTGATACTCGGAATGCACCGTGACGGTCTGCGCGGCACCACGTTCGCGCGCGAGCGGGATCGGCAGTTCGACCTGATCGAAATACACGATCACGTCGCCGAAGTGTTCGTCGGAATGCGTGACGCCCTGTGGCCACTCCGGTGCGCCGAGCTTCACGCCCGCGCCATCGGTGATCGCAACGGTGCTTTTGTCCCGATAGAGGTAATAGCCCTTCGGCATTGTCCAGCGCGCGAGGATCGCCGTCGGACTCTGCGCGATCGCCTCGAACACAAACGCCTGTTCGGGCGGAAGCGGCGTGCTGTCGGTGGCGCCACCCGTGTCCCCACCGAGCTTGATGAGAGAAGCGGATGCCGCAAGCCCCGCCGGTGCTGCGGTTGTGGGAGCGGCTTCAGCCGCGATTCCCCCCACCTCCACCGAAACCGTCGTCGGACTTGGCGGATAGCAGATCTTCGGATCGGTCTGATGGCAGCCCTGAACGGTCAGCGTGACCGATACGCTCTTTGCGCTGGTATTTGACAGCGTGTAGGGCAACGTCGCGTCGATCGCGTGGTGATACACCTCGACGTCACCGAGGAATTCGTCGTGCTTTTTCTCACCCGCGGGCAGGTCGAGCGCACCGAGCGTCACGCCTTCCTGCGACGTTTTCGCCTTGATGCGTG
Source organism: Dokdonella sp. (assembly GCF_039926425.1). Lineage (GTDB taxonomy): Bacteria > Pseudomonadota > Gammaproteobacteria > Xanthomonadales > Rhodanobacteraceae > Dokdonella_A. The sequence goes on along the minus strand of NZ_JBDSWZ010000085.1, from coordinate 111 downwards.
CGCGATAGAGGTAATAGTCCTGCGCAATGTCCCAGTGCAGCGCCAGCGTTCCGGGTGCACCCGGCTTGGCACTCAGCTTGAACGCTTGCTCCACCGGCAACAGATCCTGCC
>NZ_JBDSWZ010000084.1:0-7330 GCF_039926425.1 Dokdonella sp. | reverse complement strand
AGACCCGGCAACTCGAAGCGGTCGGCCGCGTCGGCGGCGTAGCGGACGGTCGGCTCGTCCGCGTCGCCGTTTTCGATCGGCGCACCGAGCGCATCGCGCAGAAACGCGATGTCCCGGTAAAGCGTTGCGCGCGAGCACGCCAGATCGTCCTTGAGCCGCGCCAGCGTCACTGGATAACGCGCGGACTTGAGAATGCGGTGCAGCGTCAGGATGCGTTCGTAGCGGTCCATCGAGCAGGGTGTCCCGAACAGATTCGAGTTTGCGTACTATCCGGTAGTTTCTCACACCGTCCCCTCGACAACGCCATCGGAGCACCGCATGCGCACGCCCACGACGATCCTCGCGGCACTGGTCCTTGCCCTCACATGCGCAGCGGCGAATGCCGCGCCGAAAGACGAACTCCACGAGGCCTTCAGCAAGTTCCTCAAGGCGCAAAGCTTCCGTGCCACGGTCACCGATGTGAAGAAGGGCAAGGAGATGACGTCGATGGAATTCGTCGCGCCGGATCGCTATCGCATGAAGGCCTCGACCGGACAGACGAACCTGATCATCGGCGACGACATGTTCATGGAAATCAACGGCAAGCTGACAAAGTTGCCGGTTCCCGGCGTCGGCCAGATGACCACGCAATTCCGCAGCGAGCGCTTCCTGCACGACGTGGAAGGCGACATCGTGGTGAAGGCGTTGCCCGACGACAGCGTCGACGGTGAGCCTGCCAAGGTGTACGCATACAGCGTGACCAAGCCGGTGAAGTCGGATTCGAAGGCGTGGGTGTCAAAGAAGAGTGGCCTGGTGATCCAGATCGAATCGACCGGCAGCTTCATGGGTCGGGCGAGCACCACACGGGTGCACTACTCCGATTTCGACGACGCCGCGATCAAGATTGCCGCGCCGAACTGAGCACGCCAGGTCGAACGCCACGCCGGTCGACGCATCGCATCGGTCAGCGCCGCCCGTTCTTCGTGGGCATGACCTGCTCGTCCTCGATGGCGTGCTCGAGCGCCGCCTCGCGACTGTCCTTCCACTGCTTTTGCAGATCGGCGCCACTGATCTTTCCCTTGCCGACCCGTTCGCTGACCGTGATCAACCACGGCGGTGGTTTGTCAGCGGGTGCCGCCGGCGCATCGCCAGCGCTGGACGTGGACAGATCCCACAGGGTCTTCAGGCCAATCAGCACATACAGAACGGCGTAAGGCGAATCCGTTGCCGCGGCGGCGAACATTCCGAAGATGATCGCCAGGTGCAGCACCAGCACGCGTCCCATGCGCTGTTGCGTGCAGGCGCGCATCCATGCAAAGGGGCGCTTGCGCATTCCCGTCATGTCGAGGCAGAACTCCGCCGCCAGGACGCCGGCCAGCAGCAGTGCGCCATGCCTGAACGCGACGAAGTCGAAACCCCATACCGGGGAATCGGGATGATTCATCGCCAACATGTAGGTGATTCCGATGACGAAAATCCCGTGCACGAGGGTGAACGGGAAGGCAACTGCCGCGTAGTCGCGCATCATCACGGGGCGATTGCCGAGGTTCCGCGGAGACGGCGTCAGTTGGCCCGTGCGCCAGTGCCCCTTCCGACGCGTCAGCAGGCAATGTCCGGCAATGCGCAGACACATGAGGATTGCGATCAGCAAGCTCTCCAGCCAGTACAGAACGAGGACATTGCTCGCCGACCACCCATAACGCAGGACCCCGACGATCGGAATCGCGTTGCTGATCAAAACCGTCGCAATGCGCGAGGTGCGCAGGCCGACGTTCTGCCATGTCGATGGCATGGGAATGGATTCAGTCGGCATCGTCGTATTTCCGAGGAATGTCCATTGCTAAACACGATTTCGCCGAAAAGCAGACATTTCGCGCGCAACCCGGGCAATGGCTACCGCTTCGACACATGCCGGTTGTCCGGGACATACCAGCGCCATGGCAGGTTGATCGCACGCGAAATGCCCACGCGTGGCGTGACAGCGGGTTCGATGGGCGGCGGCATGCCGTCGCTGGCGATCCGGTAACGTCCGGCAACCAGATCGATGCCGTCATCCGAGCCGCGGATACCGAACGCCTGGCATAAACGCGCAGGCCCACTGCAGAGCTCACGCTCGTTCTTCGCACGCGGTCGCCGCTCGCGCATCAACGCGAGTCCCGTCAGCGGCTGAACGGCGCGCAGCAACACGCCGACACCGACACCCTCGTCGCCGCACGACGCATTCGCACACCAGTGCATGCCGTAGGTGAAATACACGTACAGATGGCCCGCCGGCCCGAACATCGTCGCATTGCGCGCGGTCTTTCCACGAAACGTGTGCGCGGCCTCGTCGATCGCGCCGCAATACGCTTCGGTTTCGACGATCCGACCGGCACAACCGTCCGGTCCGAGCAGGATCTTGTTCAGCAGATCGGGCGCGACCTCACGCGAATCGCGGCGGTAGAACGCACGCGGCAGCGCAAGCGGCACGCGCGCCACCTGCGGATCGGAATGATCCATGGATCGATCGTGTTCCTGCACACGCGTTGGCCGGCCAGCGGAGCGGGCATTGTACCGGTGACGCACGCATCCGCCCGCGTCATCGCGTCCGCGCCGCCACTGGCGGAAAGATGGTGACCCACGGGTCCGATCGGTGAACGCTTCCGCTACCATGACGCGATTCGCGCATCGCAAGGTTCCCGTGCCGCACGCCCGACTCGAACTCAACACGCCGACCGGTGACGAGGTCAAGACGACCACGTGCTACATGTGCGCGTGTCGCTGCGGCATCCGCGTGCACCTGAAGGATGGCGGCGTTCGCTACATCGACGGCAACCCGACGCACCCTGTCAATCGTGGGGTGATCTGCGCGAAAGGATCGGCCGGAATCATGCAGCACTATTCGCCGGCACGTTTGTCGAAGCCGCTGCTGCGCATTGGCGAGCGCGGGTCGCGCGAGTTTCGCGAAATCGAATGGGACGAGGCGCTCGATCTCGCGACGCAATGGCTCGGCGACATTCGATCGCGCGATCCGGACCAGCTCGCGTTCTTCACCGGTCGCGACCAGAGCCAGGCGCTTACCGGCTGGTGGGCGCAGGCGTTCGGCACTATCAACTACGCGGCGCACGGCGGATTCTGCTCGGTCAACATGGCAGCAGCCGGCATGTACACGCTCGGCGGATCATTCTGGGAATTTGGCGAACCCGATTGGGAGCTGACGAAATACCTGATGCTCTGGGGTGTTGCCGAAGATCACGATTCGAACCCGATCAAGCTCGGCCTCGGCAAACTCAAGTCGCGCGGCGCGAAGATCGTCGCGATCAATCCGGTGCGCAGCGGCTACGGCGCGATCGCCGACGAGTGGGTGCCGATCAATCCCGGCACCGACGGCCTGCTGGCCGGCGCGTTCATCCACGAACTGCTCAACGCGGATCGGGTCGATCTGGAGTTCCTGGTGCGTTTCACCAACGCGCATCATCTGGTCATCATGGCGCCGGGCGCAGCCGACGACGGGATGATCGCGCGCGACGCGGAAGGCAATGCTCTGTGCGCCGTTCGTGCGGACTCTCCATCGACTGCGCGCGTCGAACGCGCCGATGCAATCGACATCGCACCGCTGATCGTCGGCGACTACGCGCTCGCCGACGGACGACGCGCGGTCCCGGCGTTCCAGTTGTTCGCCGAACGCTATCTCTCCGACGAGTTCTCGCCGGACGCAGTCGCCGATGCCTGCGGCGTTTCCGCCGACACGATCCGCCGTCTCGCGCGCGAACTCGGTGACACCGCGTTCGACCAGTCGATCACGATTGCGCAGCGCTGGACCGACGCATGGGGTCGCGAGCACGCCGAGATGATCGGTCGTCCCGTTGCGATGCACGCGATGCGCGGTATCGCCGCGCATGCGAACGGGTTCCACACCTGCCGCGCATTGCACCTGCTGCAGATGATCCTTGGCGCGATCGACACGCCGGGCAGCTTCCGCTACCAGCCGCCGTATCCGAAATCCGCGCCGCCGCCGAATCGCCCGGGCAAAACACGCAAGCCCAACGGCGCGCTCGATGCCGCGCCACTTGGCTACGTGCACACGCCTGCCGACCTGCTGGTCGATGCGGACGGCGCCCCACGCCGTCTCGACAAGGCATTCTCGTGGGAGCATCCGTTCGCCGCGCACGGCATGTTGCAATCGGTGATCGCCAATGCGCACGCCGGCGATCCGTACCGCATCGATACGCTATTCCTGTTCATGGCGAACATGGGCTGGAATTCGTCGATGAACACCGGCGCGACGCGCGCGATGTTGTGCGATCGCGATGCTGCAACCGGCGAGTACCGCATTCCACACATCATCTACGCCGATGCCTACGATTCGGAAACCATCGCGTTCGCCGATCTCGTGCTGCCGGACACCACGTATCTGGAACGTCACGATTGCATCAGCCTGCTCGATCGCCCGATCTCGGACGCCGACGGTGCCGGCGATGCGATTCGCCAGCCGGTCGTGCAGCCCGACCGTGATGTACGGCCGTTTCAGGATGTGTTGCTCGATCTCGGCACGCGGCTGAAATTGCCTGGCCTTGTGAACGATGACGGCACCGCGAAATATCCGCGCGGCTATGCGCAGTACATGGTCGAACATGAGCGCGCGCCGGGGGTCGGCCTGCTCGCCGGCTGGCGCGGTATGGACGGCTCTGCCAGCGGCGTCGGCGCTCCGAATCCCGACCAGCTCGCGCGCTACATCGAGAATGGCTGTCACTGGCACGAACCCGTTCCCGCCGCGGGTCGCTATTTCAAGATGGCCAACCGCGATTATCTCGACTGGGCGAAATCGCTCGGATTCGTCGGATCGACGCAGCCGATCGTGCTGCAGTTCTACGCCGAAACCTTGCAGCGGTTCCGTCTCGCCGCGCTCGGACATGGCAAGAGCCAGCCGCCTGCGCGTGACCGGGAACGCGTTGCGCGGTTCTTCGATCCGCTGCCGTTCTGGTATGGGTCTGTTTCAAGCGCCGTTCGCGAAGAACAAGGCAAAACCGCACATCCCTGCGCGGACTCTTCAAACGAAACATCACACCATTCAAGCCTTCGCGAATACCCACTCAGCGCGATCACCCAGCGTCCGATGTTCATGTACCACGCGTGGGCGTCGCAGAACAAATGGCTTCGGCAGATCGCGACGCGTAATTTCCTCTATCTGCATCCCGAAACGGCGCAGGCCAACGGCGTCGCCGACGAGGACTGGATCTGGCTTGCAGCACCGCTCGGACGCATTCGCGTGCAGGCGAAACTCCATGCCGGCACCGCGCCGGGCACGGTGTGGACGTGGAACGCCATTGGCAAACACAAGGGCGCATGGACGCTGTCGGCCAACGCGCCGGAGAACGTCGACGCTTTTCTGCTCAACCATCTGATCGACGAATCGTTGCGGTCAAGTGACGGACGCGCGCGTTATGCGAACGCGGATCCGGTCACTGGACAAGCCGCGTGGTTCGACCTGCGCGTACGCATCGAACGCGACGCATCACCGCACCTCGACGGCCATCGCATCGATCTGCGGTCGATGGCCACCACTTCGGAGAACACCGCACCATGAGCCTCCCCGCCTGGACGACGCTGGCCATCGTGGTCGGCGCGATCGCGCTGTTCGCCAGCGAGAAAGTGCGCATCGACCTCGTTGCACTGATGGTGCTGGTGCTGCTGGTTGCATGCGGGCTGGTCTCGCCCGCAGATTCGCTCGCCGGTTTCAGCAACGAAGCGACGATCACAGTGGCTGCGATGTTCGCACTCAGCCTCGGTATCGAGCGCTCGGGTGCGCTGGAGCCGCTCGGCCGGCTGCTTTCACGCATTCGAAAACCGTGGTTGCTCACGCTCGCATTGATGCTCGCGATCGCACCGATGGGCGCGTTCGTCAAGAACATCGCGCTCGTTGCAACGTTCCTGCCCCTCGCGCTTCGTGTGTGCGCGCGCACGCGCACGCCGCCCGGACGCGTGCTGATGCCGATGGCGTATGCCGCGCAGATGGGCGGCGTGTGCACACTGATCGGTACCTCGTCGAACCTGCTCGCCGACAGCCTCGCGCAGAAGCATGGACTGCCGCCGTTCGGCTTGTTCGAGTTTGCGCGCCTCGGCGTGCCGCTTGCCGCGGTCGGCATTGTCTATCTGATGCTGGTCGGACGCTGGCTGCTTCCGCGCGATCTGCCTGCGACGGCCACCGTGGATCCGCAGGTCGGCAAGTACGTCACCGAGCTCAAACTGTCCGCGACGTCACCGCTGGTCGGACAAACGATTGCCGACGTGAAACTCGGCGAGAAGTACGGCGTCTATCCGCTGGAACTGCTGCGCGGCGACCAGCATCTGTGGTCACCGCGCTCGCAGACTCTCGTGGCAGGCGACGTGCTGCTGGTGCGCGGCGATTGGGAAAAGATCGAGGAGTTGCGCGCCAGTGCCGACCTCGAGCTCGACCCCGAGAATCGCTACGGGCCCGATCACGGCAAGGCGCGGGTGCTCGTCGAGGTGATGATCAAGCCCGACACGAACATGGACGGTCGCTCGCTCGAAGAACTGGACTTCCAGCGCAACCATGACGCGATTGCGCTGGCGATCCATCGGCGCGGAGAAATCCTGCGCGAGAAACTGAAGGGGGTGCGGCTCGCGACCGGCGACGTGCTGCTGTTGCTGGTCGGCGACAACGCCGTCGACGCGGTGCGTGGCGACGATCGGCTGGTGGTGCTCAGCGAACGCGAGGACATGCGCCGCATTCCGCGTCGCGCAATCGCCGCGATCGCGATCATGGTCGGCGTGATCGTCACATCCGGCCTGCACTTGCTGCCGATACCGGTCGCAGCAATCGCTGGTGCGGTCGCCATGGCCATTGCCGGATGCTTCGGTCGCGAGGATCTGTACAAGGGCATCGACTGGAAGATCATCGTCCTGCTCGCCGCGATCCTGCCACTCGGCTCGGCCATCGAGACCAGCGGCCTGTCGACAACGCTGGTCGAGGGCGGCATGCACCTCGTGGGCTCGCACGGACCGCTGGCAGCACTGTTGATGGTGTATCTCCTCACCGCGTTGCTGACGGAGCTGATGGGACACAATCCCTCGGTCGTGCTGATGGTCGGCATCGCGGTGTCGGTGGCGCACTCGGCGCACGCCGATCCCAAACCGTTCGTCATCGCAGTCGCATTTGCTGCAGCCACCTCGTTCGCGACACCGGTCGGTTACCCGACCAACACGATGGTGTACTACGCCGGCGGGTACCGCTTCAGCGATTTCATGAAAGTCGGCATTCCATTGATCGCCGTGTTCTGTGCGATGTCGATGTGGCTGATCCCGATCTTCTGGCCCTTGCAGCAATGACCACGCTGCCGCCGACCGGCGC
>NZ_JBDSWZ010000083.1:0-11376 GCF_039926425.1 Dokdonella sp. | reverse complement strand
GGTCAGCGCCACTGCCAGCAATGCGACGGGCGGCCCGCCGCGGCTGATCCACGAAAGGGTCGTCATGTCACTCTCCCTTCGCGTGTTCCAGGCGCTCGAGACGCGCGGCAATGACATCCATCTCGCTACGCAGGTCGGCGTTCTGCTTCTTCAACGAAGAATTTTCCGCTTCGACCTTGTGGTTGAGGCCCTGGATTGCCGCGAGTGCCACACCGCTTTCGTCGACCGTGCCGATGTATTTCTCGTTGCTGCCGAGTCCGAAGGTCTGCGCGAAATCTTCGGCAATCGGCCCCATGTGCTGGCCGTCGGTGTGTGCGTCCTTGTAGAACCACGTTGCGACCGGCATCGCCACGAGCTTGTCGAGCACGGCCCGCGGATCGACCGCGGCGATCGTGTCCTTGAACGTCCGGCTGGAGGCATTGGTCCAGACACCGGTGGCGCTCAGGAAGGCGCCGTTTCCATTTGAGCCGGATGTTCCCACGCGGAGCGGTCTGTCGGCGGCTGCGCCGTTGAGGGCAAAGTTGGCGTAGCCACTGCTGCCAAAGAAATTGACATAAAGCAGCGGGCTGTAGTTGAGCGCGCCGGCGACGTTGAACAGCCCGGTGAGCTGGAAAAACCCGTTCGGTAAGGCGGCCATGTTAAAGCCCACGTAGCCGGGAACCGTCGCCGTTTGCAGCGTGATATCCGCGTTGCCAGCCGGCAACCCCGCGGACGGGGCAATTGTCAGTTCATCGTGCAGCACTCCACCATCCCCTCCATGGCTGGTGTTGATGCCGACGCCGTGTTGCGCAACCATGATCACCTGATTGGTTGCGCTGTCACGAATCGAGTTGGAGAACGTGGAGTCGTTGCGTCCACCGGTGACGATCGATCCCTCAAACGCCGTTCCTGCGTTGTAGCCGATGCCTGTCGAAAACGCGCCCGCGGTGGTATATGGATAAGCAAGGCCGACCGACTGGTTGGTATTGAACGAGGCAACCGTTGTTCCGTTCGTCAAGATGTTGACCGGCTGGGCGTCCGCCGTGCCGAGGTAGCTTCCGGGAGGATTTCCGGCGTTCCCGTCGAGGGCCCACGATCCCGGGCATCCGCCATCGGGTGCGACCGGCGACCGCTGGTCGAGTGCGACGAAATCCGATGATCCGGCGGATTTGACCTGGACCTGCACGTAACTCTGGGTGGACTGCGCAGTGGTCTGTCCGAAGTCGACCGACGTGACAAATTTGCCGTCCTTCACCTGCACGCCGTACAGCGTGACCGGTGACGAAAGCGCGTGGCCGCCCGTTGCGGTGGAATAAAGCGTGAGTTGCAGGTCGTAAGACCCATTCGCGGCCTTCCCCGCGTCCTGCAATGACCCGTGGTACATGAACGAATCCGCATGGGCCAGCGACGCACCCATTCCCGTCCCCAGCGTCGCGGCGAGCGCGACGCACAACGTCAAGCGATTCATGTCAGTTCCTCCTGTTGACCCCGGAGAACGGTTGTTCCCCAATCAAGTAATACGCGGTTCAGTGACAAAACGAGACATTTCGCCGCGGGTTGCGCACTCTCACCGCGCCGCTTTTCCTTGAACAGCCAACCGGGTACCCTCGGCGGTCCCCCTCGATTGCCCATTGCGCAGACTTTCCGGTCCCGACGCAGGCGCCAACTCCCCATGCAAGAAACCCACGAACCCAACTCCGATGCATCGCGTCAGGCCGACGGCGCCTCGGCGTATCAACCGCTGGCAATCGAAGCCGCGGCACAGAAATTCTGGAACGATACGCGCGCCTTCGTCGTTGACGAATCATCGCCGAAGCCGAAGTTTTTCTGCCTCTCCATGCTGCCGTATCCCTCCGGTGCGCTGCACATGGGCCACGTGCGCAACTACACGATCGGCGACGTCATCAGTCGCTACCAGCGCATGCAGGGCAAAAACGTCTTGCAACCGATGGCGTGGGACGCGTTCGGGCTGCCTGCCGAGAATGCGGCCATCAAGCACAACACCGCGCCGGCGAAGTGGACCTACGCCAACATCGAGCACATGCGCGCGCAGCTCGCGACGCTCGGCTATGCGATCGACTGGACGCGCGAGTTCGCGACCTGCCGGCCGGACTATTACGTGCACGAACAACGGCTGTTCACGCGGCTGTTCAAGAAGGGCATGGCGTATCGCAAGCAGGCGGTGGTCAACTGGGATCCGGTCGACCAGACGGTGCTCGCCAACGAACAGGTCATCGACGGTCGCGGTTGGCGCACCGGCGCGCTGGTCGAAAAACGCGAGATTCCGCAGTGGTTCTTCAAGATCACCGCCTACGCTGACGAACTTCTCTACGGACTCGACCGGATGCCGGGCTGGCCCGATTCGGTCAAGACGATGCAGCGCAACTGGATCGGTCGCTCCGAAGGTCTGGAGATCCAGTTCGCGGTGCAGGGAGAATCAGCGCCGCTCACCGTGTTCACGACACGCCCGGATACATTGATGGGCGTCACCTACCTCGCAGTCGCCGCGGAGCATCCGCTCGCGCTGAAGGCGGCGCAGTCCAAGCCGCTGGTCGCCGCGTTCATCGAGGAATGCCGCCACGGTGGTACTGCGGAGGCCGACATTGAAACGGCCGAAAAAAAAGGCATCGACACCGGGCTGACCGCGATTCATCCGGTCACCGGCGACGAGGTGCCGGTGTGGATCGCGAACTTCGTTCTGATGGGATACGGCACAGGCGCGGTGATGGCGGTGCCGGCGCACGATCAGCGCGATTGGGAATTCGCAACAAAGTACGATCTGCTGATCCGCATGGTGATCGTCAGCGACGCAGTGCGCGATGCAATCCGCGAACTCGGCCGCGACGCGAAGTACAACAACGACCCGATGTCGGCGGCGCTAGGCGAAAGTCGCGCGATCGATGTGTACGAAGCGCCCGGCGCAGTCAGCGTGTTCGAGGAATTCCAGCGCGCAATCATCGAGGACGGCGCGTACACGGGCTATGGCACGCTGGTTGATTCCGGCCAATACGACGGCCTCGATTTTCGAAGTGCGTTCGATGCACTTGCGACGCGCTTCGAACACGAAGGAAAGGGCGCACGCCGCATCAACTTTCGCCTCCGTGACTGGGGCGTCTCGCGCCAGCGCTACTGGGGCTGCCCGATTCCGATCGTCTATTGCGCGACGTGTGGTGCGGTGCCGGTGCCCGAAGACCAGTTGCCGGTGTTGTTGCCGGAGAACGTCGAGTTCACCGGCGTGAAATCGCCGCTCAAGTCTGATCCGGAGTGGCGCAAGACGACGTGTCCGACGTGCGCTGGCCCCGCGGAGCGCGAAACCGACACGTTCGACACATTCATGGAATCGAGCTGGTACTACGCGCGCTACACCTCGCCGGGAGCAGCCGGAATGGTCGACGATCGCGCAAATTACTGGCTGCCGGTCGACCAGTACATTGGCGGCATCGAGCACGCGATCCTGCACCTGCTGTATTTCCGTTTCTTCCACAAGTTGTTGCGCGACGAAGGCCTGGTGACGTCGGACGAACCTGCGACCAACCTGTTGTGCCAGGGCATGTTGATCGCCGACACGTTCTATCGCGACAACGCCGACGGATCGAAGGAATGGATCAACCCCGCCGATGTCGAAATCGAGCGTGAAGACAAGCGCGTTGTCGGCGCACGGCTGAAATCCGATGGCGAGCCCGTCGGCATCGGCGGCACCGAGAAAATGTCCAAGTCGAAGAACAATGGCGTCGACCCGCAAGCAATGGTCGGCAAGTTCGGTGCGGACACCGTGCGACTGTTCTCGATGTTTGCCGCGCCACCGGAGCAGTCACTCGAATGGAACGAGGCGGGCGTCGAGGGCATGGCGCGCTTCCTGCGCCGGTTCTGGCGCGAAGTCGTTGCGCATGCGTCGAACGCGGATCACCCGATGGTCGATGTGTCGGCGTTGAACGCGTCGCAGAAGGCAGTGCGTCGGCAACTTCACGAAACGATCCAGAAAGTGTCGGACGACATCGGTCGTCGCTACGCATTCAACACTGCGATCGCCGCGCTGATGGAACTGCTCAATGCGCTTGGCAAGTTCGACGACGCAAGTAACCAGGGTCGTGCGGTGCGACACGAAGCGCTCGAAGCCATGGTGCTGCTGCTCAATCCGGTGACGCCGCACATCTCGCACGCGCTGTGGCAAGTGCTCGGACACGGCGAAACGCTGATCGAGGATCAGACATGGCCGGGCGTCGATGTTGCAGCGCTCGTCCGGGATTCGATCACGCTCGCCGTGCAGGTCAATGGCAAGTTGCGCGGGACCATCGATGTGCCGGTCGCGCTCGCGCCGGACGAGATCGAGCGGCTCGCGCTTGCGGAACCGAAGGTCGCCGATTTTCTCGGTGGGCAGGTCCCGAAGAAGATCATCGTTGTGCCCGGCAAGATCGTGAACATCGTGGTGTGAGTGGACGCACGTGAACGTCATGCCAGACTCCGGGAATGAAGTCCGATGCGGAATGAGGCAGCGCCTTTCCGGTCGGCTGGCGACGCGGCTTGGACAGCGCAGCTCCCTGCGTTGCTCCGCCCGTTTCACTCGCAGTCTGCCGCATGGTCACCGTATCATCCGTTGCCCGTCCGTCTCCACGCTCCTTGCCGGAATCCACTCATGATCCTGCGTCCGCGAACGTTTCTCTTTCTTGTTGCGATCATCGGCCTCCTTCAAGGTTGCGGATTCCACCTGCGCAAGGAAGCCCAGTTGCCGGCCGCCATGCAGCGCGTACACATCGAGATCGCCGATCTGAACAACGCGTTGGGCAAGGATTTGTCGAAGGCGCTCGCACGTTCAGGCGCGCAGGTCGTCGAGAACGCAGAAGCAGGCGTGGCTGTGCTGAAGATCCCCGTCAATACGCTGTCAACCGATGTGTTGTCTGTAGGCGGCACCGCGCGGGCCAACGAATACGCGTTGCGCTATCACGTCGAGTTCTCGGTCCAGGGCGGGGACGGCACTGTGGTCGTGCCGAAGCAGACGATCGAACTCTCCCGCGAGTTCACCTTCGACGCCACCCAGGCGCTCGGCGTTGCTTCCGAAACCGACTTGCTCAGCAAGGAGCTCGAGCGCGACATGGTGCAGACGATCCTGCGCAGGCTCGAGGCCTTGGGCAAGATCCATCCCTGATTCCGCGGTGACCGGCGCATTGTCGTGTCGGTCAATCATCGGCGCGCGTGCACACCGGGCAATCGACGCCCATCGATCAGGCGTCCGCGTCATCGCGCGGGTCGTACAATGCGCCGATGGCCACCACGCTTCCAAACTTCCGCAAGCAGATCGCCACCGGCGATCTGAAACCCGTCTACCTGATCGCCGGCGCGGAGCACCTGCTGGTGATCGAGGCGGCCGACCTGTTGCGTGCGCGTGCGAAAGTCCTTGGGTTCATCGAACGCGACATTCTCGACGTCGAGGCGCATTTCGACTGGAGCCGGCTCGGCGATGCGGGGCGCTCGATGTCGCTGTTCGCCAGCCGTAAGGTCATCGATCTGCGATTGCCCACCGGACGACCGGGCAAGGACGGCAGCGCGGCGATCGTCGAGTTCTGCAAGTCGCCGCCGCCCGATACGCTGCTGCTGGTCACCGCGAACGACTGGAGCAAGAAGCATGAAGGCGCTTGGTCGACCGCGATCGAACGCGCCGGCACTGCGGTGACCGTGTGGCCGTTGAAACGCGAGGAGATGCCTGACTGGATCGGCGCGCGGATGGCCATGCGCGGATTGAAGGCAACGCCCGATGCGATTGCGCTGCTTGCCGAACGGGTCGAAGGCAACCTGCTCGCCGCCGCCCAGGAGATCGAGAAGCTTTCGCTGGTGCACGCCGGCAAGACGCTCGACCTTGAAACCCTCGAGGCGAGTGTCGCCGACGACGCGCGCTACGACGTTTTCCGCCTCACCGATGCAGCCATCGGCGGCGATGCAGGGCGAGCCGTGCATATCGTCCAGGGATTGCGCGAGGAAGGCGAGGAGATCATTCCGATGCTCGGCTGGATGCTGACGCAGTTGCGCCTGCTGCTTCGCCTCGCATCGGCTTCGAACGTCGACAGCGCGATGCGTACGGAGCGCATCTGGCCATCGTCGCGCGAAGGTCTTTTCAAGCGTGCATTGAAGAACGGCGACCGGTTGCATTGGGAACGCTGCCTCAACCAGGCTGGCCGCATCGACCGCATCGCCAAGGGGCGCGGAGATGGCGACGCGTGGCGCGAACTCGAACGGCTGGTCGCTGCGATGGCATCGCCGCGCCGCGGTGCGGTTCTGATCACCTCGTGAAGGTGCTGCACGCGACGGCGTCGACATGCAGGATGCTCGACGACGCGCGCAATTGCGGTGCGACTGTCGCTTTGACCGAATCCGGACCAGGGCGGTTTGAGATCCCTTCAACGGTTGTGGGATCACGCAGGAGGAAGCGTGTCGACTGATGTGCCTCAAAAACCGCTGGCGATGCTCGGTGGCACGTTCGACCCGATCCACAACGCCCACCTGCGCGTTGCGTGGGAAGCGGCCGAGTTCATGGACGCCGACGTAAGGCTGGTGCCGGCGAATGTTCCGCCGCATCGCGACCAACCGGTGGCGACTGCCGACGAGCGCGCTCGTTGCGTACGAGCCGCGCTGGCGGGTCAGCAGCGCCTGATGCTCGACGTGCGGGAACTCGGACGCGAAGGTCCTTCGTACACGGTCGACACGCTGGTGGAGCTGCGCGCCGAAATCGGGGACGACCGCGCGCTGGTGCTGCTGGTCGGATCCGACGCATTTGCCGGCCTGCCAAGCTGGCATCGATGGCGCGAGATGTTCGATCTCGCCCACATCGGCGTGCTCACCCGGCCCGGTCATGACGGCGCGTTGCCGACGGAATTGCGCACGAAGATCGCGTCGCGACGGTGCCCGAATGCGCTCGCACTGCGCGATTCGCCGGCGGGACGCGTGCTGCCGATTCCGGTCACGCCATTGGAGATATCGGCCACACAGGTACGCCAGTTGCTGGCGCAAGGTCGCGATCCGCGTTATCTGGTGCCAGAGGCGCTTTTTGCGGATTCGCGACTGCTGGCTCCGTATCGCACGACGTCGGCGTCAACCTGACGGCCCCAACCTCTGCGGCATGACCAGGGAAAGCCAGGGCGCCTGCCGCGGAAACCGCGTCCGGCCAACCGGGTCGCCGGATCCTCCGCCGCGGAAACTTGCTTCCGTTTGCGCCGGATCTACTTGCGCTTCTTGAAGTCGGGACGTTTGGGCTTGTCGAAGCCGCCGGGCGCCGAACTGCGCGGCTTGAACGACGGCGGCTTGTCCGAATGCGGCTTGCGCGGCTTGTTGAAATCCGGTTCCTCGCCGCCGCGCGTGATGCGCAGCTGGTTGCCCGACACCCACACCTTCTTCAGGTGCTTGAAGATTTCCGCAGGCATGCCGGAAGGCAGATCGACCAGGCTGTGGTCATCGCGGATATCGACGCGCCCGATGTTCTTGCTGTCGAGTCCGGCTTCGTTGGCGATCGCGCCGACGATGTTGCCGGCCTGCACGCCGTGATCGAGTCCGACTTCGATGCGAAACGTCTCGAATCCCTGATCGGGAACATGCGGACGATCGTCGCGACGCATGCGCGCGACCTTCTCGTCGCGACGACCTTCCTCGTGGTGCGAACGGGGCGGACGCGTCGCTGTTCGCGCGTCGGGCGATGCCGGGCCGAACGGGGTTTTCGGCAGCATGTTGCTGTCTGGCGCAGGGTACGACGGCGCATCGTGCTTCGGCGCACGCGGAGTCGCGCGATCGTCCTGCGGAGCGGCATCGGTCTTCTCGAAGCGCGGTTTTTCGAATCGCGGCTTGTCGACGCGCGGCTGATCGACGCCGGATTTGTCGAATCGCGGTTTGTCGAACGAACGCGCACCTGACGGCTGCGCGCGATCGGGCCGTTCGGTGCGCGCAGGCCGTTCGAACGGACGCGTCTCGCGTTGTCCGCGCGAGAACTCGGGTGGGCCGTCGCCGCGCGCCGGCGGCTTCAGCAGCAGCGGCTCGGTGCCTTGCGCCATGTGCGCGAGTGCGGCGGCGATCTCGATGGCCGGCACGTTGCGCTCCTGCTCGTACTGCTCGATCAGCTGGCGGAACGGCCCCAGGTCGCTTGATCCCAATGCGTCGGCAATGCGCTGCTTGAACTTGGTGATGCGCTGGTCGTTGACCGCTTCGACGCTCGGCAGCTGCATCTCGGCAATCGGCTGGCGCGTCGCGCGCTCGATCGCCTGCAACATGCGCTTTTCACGCGGTGCGACAAACAGGATGGCCTCGCCGCTGCGACCTGCACGGCCAGTGCGACCAATCCGATGCACGTAGGCTTCGGTGTCGGTCGGGATGTCGTAGTTGAGCACGTGGCTGATGCGGTCGACGTCGAGTCCGCGTGCGGCCACATCCGTCGCGACGAGAATGTCGATCTTGCCGTCCTTCAACTGCTGGATCGTCCGTTCCCGCATGGCCTGCTGGATGTCGCCGTTGATCGCGGCTGCGGCGAAGCCTCGCGCCTGCAGTTTCTGCGCGAGTTCCTCGGTGGCCTGCTTGGTGCGCATGAACACCAGCATCGCCTCGAACGGTTCCGCTTCGAGAATGCGGGTCAGTGCATCGAGCTTCTGCATGCCGCTCACGTACCAGTACCGCTGGCGGATATTCGCAGCGGTCGTGGTCTTGTTCTTGATCGAGATCTCGACCGGATCGCGCAGGTAGGTCTGCGCAATGCGCCGGATCTGTGTCGGCATGGTCGCCGAGAACAGTGCAACCTGACGCGTCGGCGGCGTTTTCTTCAACACCGCCTCGACGTCGTCGATGAAGCCCATGCGCAGCATCTCGTCCGCTTCGTCAAGCACAAGCGTGCTGAGCTGCGACAGATCGAGCGAGCCGCGTTCGAGATGATCGATCACGCGACCGGGCGTACCGACGACGACATGCACACCGCGCTTGAGGCCGGCAAGCTGCGGTCCGTAACTCTGGCCGCCGTAGATCGGCAACACGTGGAATCCCGGGAGTTTCGTCGCGTAGCGCTGGAACGCTTCGGCAACCTGGATCGCCAGTTCGCGCGTCGGCGCGAGCACCAACGCCTGCGGTTTCGTCTTCGAAAGGTCCAGTCGCGACAGCACTGGCAACGCGAACGCGGCGGTCTTGCCGGTGCCGGTCTGCGCCTGGCCAACCATGTCGCGACCTTCCAGCAGCGGCGGAATGGTCGCCGCCTGGATCGGCGACGGCGTTTCGTAGCCCACGTCGGACAACGTCTGCAGCAGGGCATCGCCCAAGCCGAGATCGCGAAATTGCATGCTCATGGCGGGTTCGGGTGTCACAGGATCGGCGTTGGACATGCGCTGAGGGCGGTCGCGCCGCATTTGGATGAGGCCGCACAGTCTACCGCGTCGCACCGCTGGACGCGTTCACGCGACAGCGTCGCCGCCCGAATGCGCCTATACTTCGGCCGCGCCACGCGGGCGCCCTGTGATGAAACAAGAGGTCGATCCCACTTGGCTACGACGCAAAAGCGCGCACCGTCGCGCAAGGCCGCACCCTCCAAGGCCGCAAAGGCCCCGTCGGTCCGCAAAACTCCCGCTTCCGCTGCAAAGTCACCGGCAGCGAAGAAGGCGGCAGATCCGAAGAAAAAGCCCGCTGCGAAAAAGGCGCCTGCCGCGAAGCCGGGCGTCAGTGCGCGCACGGGCAAATCGGTCGCGAAGGCCGGTGCCGGCAAGGCGATGGCACGCGATCGTGTGAAGCCTTCACGCACTCCCGATGTCGCCGAACGCCTTCGGACTCTCGTGCGCGCCGCGCTCGAAGATCTGAAGGCCAAGGACATCAAGGAAATCGACGTACGCGGCAAGAGCAGCGTCACCGACCTGATGGTCGTCGTCAGCGGCACGTCGTCACGTCACGTCAAGTCGATTGCCGAAGAGGTGGTCAAGAAGGCCAAACTCGCGAGCCTGCCGCCGATTGGCGTTGAAGGGCAGCGTGAAGGCGAGTGGGTGCTGGTGGATCTGGGCGACGTGATCGTCCATGTGATGCTGCCGCGCACGCGCGAGTTCTACGATCTCGAGCGTCTGTGGACCGTCGGCGACGACGCGCCCGTGTATCTCACCGGCTGATTGTCGGGCATGACCCACTGAAGTGGGTGCGTTGCTTTGTGGGAGCGGCTTGAGCCGCAATGCTTTTGGCGGGGCTGACTGTGTACACGAGCATCGCGGCTGAAGCCGCTCCCACCGAAACAACCGTGCCGAATCGTCTGCGGTGAAAGTCCGCCTGATCTCCGTCGGTGAGCGCATGCCGTCGTGGGTGGCGGATGGCTTCGCCGAATACCGCAAGCGACTTTCGCACGAACTCCCGTTTGATCTGGTCGAGATACCGCTTGGCCAACGCGGAAAGGGGCGAGACGGCGCACGCGCCATCGCCGATGAAGGCGCCTGCGTGCTCAACGCATTGCCCAAGGATGCGCACGTGGTTGCACTCGATGGCCGAGGAAAACCGTGGTCGAGCGAAGAGCTCGCCGAGCAACTCGCGGCGTGGCGCATGGGTGGTCGCGATCTGGCCATCCTGATTGGCGGTCCGGACGGCCACGCCGCCGACGTTCTCGCGCGCGCCGAGCAACGCTGGTCGCTCGGTCCACTCACTCTGCCCCACATGCTGGTCCGTCTCGTCGTCGTCGAGCAGCTCTATCGAGCGGCGTCGATCATTGCAGGACACCCGTATCATCGCGGCTGATGAGAAGGGTGCCCGGGCAGGACCGAGTGGTCCGACCCTGGTCGTGCTCGCCGCGGGCCTCGGCAGGCGCTTCGGCGGCGAAAAGCAGATCGCCGCAGTCGGTCCCGCCGGCGAATGGCTGATCGAGTACACGATCCGCGATGCGCTCGCTGCCGGCTTCACACGCCTCGTGCTGGTGATTCGCGAGACGATGAGGGAAGCAATCGCGCGACGGTTGATGCCGCACCTCGCAGCTCGCGCCGAACTCGTCTTCGTCGAACAAACCCTGCAGTCGGTCCCGGAAGGCTGCGTCGTGCCCTCCGCCAGGCACAAGCCGATGGGCACGGGCCACGCGCTATGGTGCTGCCATGCGGTGCTCGACCGGCCGTTTGCGGTCGTCAACGCGGACGACTGTTACGGCCACACTGCATTCGCGCTGCTCGCCGGACACTTCGCGCGCGCGCAGGGCCCGGCGATGGTCGGCTATCGTCTGGACCGCACGGTGTCCGAGCATGGTGGAGTCAACCGCGGACTTTGCGCAGTGGATGCGGACGGCCAACTCGCGGACATCGCCGAATACACCGATATCCGCGCGGGCGATGATGGCTTAAGCGGACTCGATCCGCATCGCGTGCGCCAGCCGCTCGCCAGCGGCGCGATCGTTTCGCTGAACTGTTGGGGTCTGCTGCCGGATCTGCT
>NZ_JBDSWZ010000082.1:0-2973 GCF_039926425.1 Dokdonella sp. | reverse complement strand
ACGCATCGCTGCAGCCGGAAGATGATCCGTACACCATCGAGTTTGATCGCGCCGTGGAATTGATCCGCGCGAAGGCCGAAGCCGCTGCGAACCGGATCATCAAGGACTTTGGCAACGGCATCCAGGTGTTGAACGGTCGCTACGGTCCGTACATCACCGATGGCGAGAAGAACGCGCGCATTCCCAAGGAGCAGGAGCCGAAGGAACTGACCGAAGCGCAGTGCGTCGAACTGATTG
The DNA here is from genome assembly GCF_039926425.1 of Dokdonella sp. Classification (GTDB taxonomy): domain Bacteria; phylum Pseudomonadota; class Gammaproteobacteria; order Xanthomonadales; family Rhodanobacteraceae; genus Dokdonella_A. The sequence goes on along the minus strand of NZ_JBDSWZ010000082.1, from coordinate 2,736 downwards.
CCGCCGCACCGAACCGGCCCAAGCGTGGCGGCCGGTTCAACAAGAAGGGCGCCGCGGGCAAGGCGACGAAATCGGCAAAGAAATCGGCGACAGCGGACGCAGGCGACCCGGTCAAGAAATCAGCGCCGAAGAAGGCGGCTGCGAAGAAGGCAACGAAGAAAGCTCCTGCGAAAAAAGCGACCAAGAAGACGGCGGCACGAAAGCCCGCCGCCAAGAAAGCCGCTGTACCCAAGGACGCAAGCCGCAAGTCGGCCGCCGCGTGAGCGGCGGTCCGCACGGCTGATCCGCGGCAATCTCGATGGATCCGAATCTGCGCGCTGCAGTCGAGGCGCTCCGCGCGGGCGGACTCGTTGCGTATCCGACCGAAGCAGTCTGGGGCATCGGTTGCGATCCACGCAGCGAGGAGGCGTGCCGGCGCTTGTTCGCGCTGAAGCGGCGTCCGCCGACGCAGGGAGTGCTGCTGATCGCGGCAGATTTCGACCAATTGACGTCGTACATCGACTTCACTGCAACGCCATCCGCGGCCGTCGACCGCGCGCGCGCCACCTGGCCGGGACCGCATACGTGGATTTTTCCGCGCTCCCTTCACGTTCCCGGATGGATCGCCGGCTCACATGCGGGCATTGCATTGCGGGTGACCGCGCACCCGTCTGCTTCCGCGTTGTGTCGCGCTTTTGGCGCAGCGCTGGTGTCGACCAGCGCCAATCGTCACGGAGAAGTGCCGGCGATGTCGGCGAGCGATGTGGAGCAAATCTTCACGAACGAAGTCGCGGCAATCCTGAACGGCGACGTCGGGGGACTTGAGCGGCCGACGACAATCCGCGACGCTATCAGCGGGGCTCTGGTTCGTTCCTGAGGGGGAGAAGGATTTGTCTGCCGTAATCGATGACGCGGGGCGTGAACAGGCCCGTGGATTGCCCTTGCTCGTGTTTGGCGATCGCGCGCGCATCGTCGCGTTCCATCAACACCGCGCCGTGGCCGTGGCAGAATTCCTCGGCGATGTCGCAACGGTGGTCGCCGCACTTCCGGACGGCCGCGACGCCATCAACCTGTGCGAAGACCGCTACGCGTTTCTGGTGGCGTTCTGCGCTGTCGCGTGCAAAGGCCGCACGAACCTCCTGCCGCCCTCGCGCACGCAGCAGGCGATCGACGAAGTGATGGCCGCCTATCCGCGCAGCTATGCGCTCGGCGATGTTGCTCTCGAGCGCGAGCCGCAGGGGTTCATCCGGATGCCGGTGCTGGGCAGCAGCCCGCCCGTCGATGGCGTGCCTTCGATTGATCCGGCGCAGGTTGTGGTCATCGGCTTCACCTCCGGCAGTACCGGCCAGCCACGCCCGAATGCGAAAACCTGGGGGTCGTTCCACGCGAGCAACCAGCGCAACGTGGAGGCGCTGGCCGACACGCTGGACCTGGCCTCCGGCCAGATCGCGCACGTCGTCGCGACCGTGCCGCCCCAGCACATGTACGGAATCGAGCTTTCGATCCTGTTGCCCCTGCTCGGGCCTTTTGCGGTTCACAGCGCGCGCCCTCTGTTTCCGGGCGATGTTGCATCGGCATTGGCCGCGGTGCCGGCACCGCGCGTGCTGGTGACGACGCCGGTGCATCTGCGCGCGTTGCTGCGCGACCCGGTCTCGCTTCCCCCTCTCGGCGTGATCACGTCGGCGACCGCGCCGCTGTCCCAGCCGTTGTGCCTCGAAGCGGAAACGCGCTACGGAGCGCCCGTGCTCGAACTGTTCGGATCCACCGAAACGTGCGTCATCGCGCAGCGGAGAACCGCGCGCGAGGCAGACTGGCGGCTGTATGCCGACGTGACCTTGCGACCGCAACCGGACGGAACGGTGGTCGATGCGCCTTATTTCTGCGCGCCCGTCACGCTTCACGATGTCGTCGAAGTGCTTGCCGACCGGCGCTTTCGCCTCTGTGGGCGACATGCCGATCTGGTCGAGATTGCCGGAAAGCGCGCATCCCTTGCCGATCTCACCCGGCGCGTGCTGGCGTTGAACGGCGTCGATGACGCGATCGTGTTGCAACTGGACGAGCCTGACTGCGGCGGCGTTCGCCGCATCGCCGCGCTGGTCGTCGCGCCACACCGCACGGAAGCCGCCTTGCTGAACGACCTGCGCAATGCCATCGATCCGGCATTTCTGCCGCGCCCTTTGCGTCGGATCAGCGTGTTGCCGCGCAACGAGACCGGAAAACTGCCACGCAGCGCACTGTTGCAGGCCTTGCGGCACCGCTGACGCGATCGGAACCCGTTCGCCGTCCGCCTTTTCCACAACGCCCACATCGCACAAAAAGAAACCCCGAGGGCCAGGGGGAGCCCTCGGGGCGGGGGTTGAAGACCAATCTGGGGAGGATTGGGCTTCAGGGGTTGCACTCAGGGAGGTGAGCCAACCAGGACGCCGTTGCGTGCGCCCGGATAGATAGATGCGGTTCGGTGCGAAAAGTTTCCAGACGCATGCCGGTCGTATTTATCGGGCGTTCATGCTCCAGATCGGGCATGACCAATGGCCTATGCCAAGCCCCTTTCGCAACGTGGCGATTGCGCTCAGTGCGCCTCGTCCCAATTCGAGCCGCTCCCGATGTCGACCACCAGCGGTACGTTCAACTGCGCCGCTGCGGCCATTCGCTCGCGCACTCCGACGACCACCGCATCGACCGCGTCCGCGCGAACCTCGAACACCAGTTCGTCATGGACCTGCATCAGCATGCGCGCGTCGTCGCGCCGGTCGGCCA
>NZ_JBDSWZ010000081.1:0-3167 GCF_039926425.1 Dokdonella sp. | reverse complement strand
GACGCCCACCTCGATGATGCGCTGCGAGCGGTGCGAGAAGCCAACATGCAGCGGCGATTGGATATGAATGCGAAGAACCAGGCTGGCTGCGCAATGCTGCAGCAGGGCACGATCGATCATTGGCTTGATCCTATCGAGCTGGCGGCGAACGCCGGTAGCATCCCTGCGATGGAAGGGTACGCCAGGTACGTGCTTGCAGAGTACGACTCGGTCGACGCGATCGTCTCCGACGTCGATACCGCGATCGAGCGGCGCGACAAGGCGAGGGTGTTTGTGAAGGAGTCGCTCCGACTCGGCGATGCGAATGCTCTGGCGGTGTTGGCGCGCGCTTATTCAGCAGGTAGCGACGCTGCGAGTTTGTATCCTGTCGATCCGGCAAAGGCCTACGCTTATGCGTATGCGGGCACGCTTGCAGGTCTCGGGACGTCGACGCTTCCATCGTGGACGCTGTCGGACAATGCTGAGCTTCTGGATGCGCATCAGCTCGGCGAAGCCGAGGCGGCCGGACGTCGCATTTACGCGCAGTGTTGCCTCAAACATTGAATGCTTTTTCCTCCGGACGCTCGCAGAGCACGATCAAAAGCGCCCCCTTCCGCCTTCGGCACCTTCCCCCGCTTCGCAGGGGAAGGACATCATATTCGGACATGGCTGCGGCAGCGCGAGTGCGTGAGTGGGGAAGGACATCAAAATCGGACATGGCTGCGGCCGCGCGAGTGCGTGAGTACTGAAGTGCGAACATGCGGGACTGCGTGCGTCGATGAGTCAGCATGTCCGTTTTTCGGCAGACTGCAGCGCTCAGCCTCACCGAACGTGTTGCTCAAGCGTCGCAGCAACCACACTGCCTTTCCTTCTCCTGCGCAGCGGGGGAAGGTGCCGAAGGCGGAAGGGCGCGCTTTTCGCAAGAGTGCAGCAGCCAAGCGATCAGCTGTCTCACGCTCGTGAACGCGCGCGCGCTCGTTGCCAGACTGCTCCCTGACCGCCGGCCGATTTCTCCTCAATGTCAGCAGTCGGAAAAATGAGCGAAGAGCATGTCCCGCCTTCCAATGGGCTCTCCGGCCTCTACATCGTCTCTCTCGTCAACGAGCAGCCGATCGGCGTCAACGCCAACGACCCGCGTCGTGCGGCAACCTGTCTGCGCGTCAATCGGCTGAACTGCAAATTCGGCAAGGCGAAGAATCTTGCGACGCGCAGAAAAAATTATGACGCGGTGTTCGGGGCGCACAACGTGCGGTTCCATCCGATCGTCGCGATGGACGACGCCGCGCAAGGTGAGCGCACGGTGTTGGTGGATCTGCGTGCATTTCGAGTACGCCACAGCAACGGTCGGATGCACGAATGGCTGGTTGGCATCACGCCGGAGCAACTGGAAGGGATCGTGTTGCAGGCGCTCAGTCGTGCGCAGATGACGTTCAGACGGATCAGAAGCGTCGTCGACGCGGATGCGTCTGCGCGAGAGCGCTGACGCGTGGCCATCAGCGCGACGCTTGCGCCGTCGCCGTATATGCTGGGAGCATTCCCGCAGGAGAAACCCGCGATGAAACGTCGAATTTTTCCGGCCGCGTCGCTGACGTTGTCGCTGGCCATTGCCGGTTGCGGCGCGTCACGCGACGACGCCAATACCTACACCCTGTATCGAAGCAGTGCCGTCCCCGGCGATCCGGTCTCGCGCTACCACGTGGCGACGTTCGATTCCTCCGAAGCGCCGCCTTACAACAAGCAGAACTGCGAGATCGTCTCGCGGCTGTGGCTGGAAAGCGGCGTGCAGGTGAAGTATTGGTGTGAAAGTGGGCGGTTTCATCTGTAGCCAATGACACTCGTTATGGCTCAACCGGGAAGGCCAAGGTGCGCAGTTGCGCATCACGTCGCTGTGTCAGGATCCGTCTTTGCCACGGGTATCGGAACAGTCGCTCGTACCCGGCGCTCGCTTCTTGCCTGGTGGGAAACCAGCGTCGAATCGCTTGGCGAGTGCGGTCCTCACTCATGACCACTGAATCCCCTCTCCAGGCCCTCGGCATTTCGCGCGAGGAAGAAAAGGCCTACGAGTTCCTGCTCGCCAATCCCGGCACTGTTGCGTGCGACTTCGCCCGACGTGCACGGTGGACGGCGCAGAAGGCCGGGCGGGTGTTGAAGGCTCTCGAAGCGAAGGGCATGGCCAATCGGTTGCCCGAGAAGACACCGCGGTATTTTCCGACGCCGCCGGAGATCGTTGTGGATCTCCTCACGACCAAGCGGCACGACGAGATCCAGCGGGCGCGGGTCACGGCGCAGCGCTGGCAAGCGAAGGTGCGGCCGGCGTCGACTGACGAGCAGCCAATCGAGATCATCAACGGACGCGAGGCGATCGCGCGCAGGTTCGAACATCTGCATCAGAGTGCGCGCGAGGAAATCGTCTGCATGGAACGTCCGCCCTACGTCGTCAGTCCGATGCACACCTATGAAAACGTGCAGAAACAGGCGATGGAGCGCGGGGTGCTGTTGCGGAACATCGTTGATGCCTCGGTGCTCGACATGCCCGGAAAGCCCGAGGCATTGCGCAAGGATGTGGAAGAGGGCGAGCACATTCGCGTGCTTGCGCGAATGCCGATGAAGCTGGTGATTGCCGATCGGCGCACGGCACTGGTGCCACTGACGCTTGAGCAGGCGCGTGACATCGCGTTGGTTCTGCGGCCTTCGCTGTTGCTCGACGCGTTGTATGAGTTGTTCGAAATCCTGTGGGATCGCGCGACGCCGTTCGGTACGGCAGCGGTTTCGGTGCACCTGTCCGGAAAAGTGCGGCACTCGGTGGACGCGGATCGATTGGTGACGCTCCTTGCGGCCGGCATGAACGACAAGTCGATCGCCCAGGAATTGGGGATCTCTGCGCGCACTCTCGAGCGCCGAATCACCGAAGTGGTCACTCTTCTGGAAGCACGCACGCGATTCCAGGCCGGTTGGCTGGCGGCATTGCGCACGCAGTCATCGGGCGATGCACGCCGGAAGCGCTGAGCCCATCGCATTGCTTCGCGAGATCCCTGTCATCGACGCACGGCGATCATGGATTGAGCAGTCATCAGACGATGGTCACGCTGCCGGACAGCGGAGAAACCGAAGCCGTGGCTGATTTCCGCCATGGCGGAAACAGGCCGCCGGATGCGTTGACACCGTGTCGCGCGGCACCGAGTATCGAG
>NZ_JBDSWZ010000080.1:0-32724 GCF_039926425.1 Dokdonella sp. | reverse complement strand
GTCCGCTGCTGGCCGAGATCGGCTGGCTGCCACGCATCGACGAACTGGTGGCGCAGCTGCGCGGCGACGTCGCCGCACACCCATGGAAGGCCTTCTGGATGCTGGTCGTCGCGGGCTTCGTGCCGGTGCCGTTGAAGATCTTCACGTGGGCGTCGGGAATTGTCGGCATGCCGCTGCTGCCCTTTGTCGCCGGCATGTTGTTCGGTCGTGGCAAGCGCGTCTTCCTCCTCGCAGGTCTGATCCGTCTCGGTGGCAAGCGCGCCGAGGAAGCGCTTCATCGGTGGATCGAGTGGGTGGGCTGGGCCATTATCGCGCTGCTCGTCTTGCTCGTCGTGTACTTCAAGTTTGTTCGGTAAGATATTGTGATGAAACGGTGTTTTCGACTTGTTCGCGCACTCGGACCGATTCTGGCGACAGCGTTGGCCGCGTGCGCGTCGACGGGTCCCGCGCCGGTCGAGGATCGAAGCATCGACGGTCCGCGGCATCGAGCGTCGAGCGAGACACCGCCCGCCCGCCCGTCGAGCGGTGCTGCCGGCGGAACCTATCGCGTCGAGCGGGGTGACACGCTGTACAGCATCGCCTTTCGCCATGGTGTCGACTTCCGCGACCTGGCGACCTGGAACGGAATTGGTGCCCCGTACACGATCTACGTCGGGCGGGAACTGCGCATGACGTCGCCTTCGACGCGTACCGTCGCGTCGACGCCGGGACCTTCGCGCCCGTCCGCGTCGTCGCCTGCGACCGCCAGGTCTCCGGCAACTCAGATGCCCAAGCCGGAACCGTTCGAGCCGGTTTCAAGCACTCCGCCCCAAGTGGCTTCGGCTTCGACGCCGTCGAGTCAGGCGTCGACCGCCGTCGTTGCGGGAAGTATCAGCGTGACGAAGCCAGCCGTTGTACCTCCGGTTGCACCCATCGCTGCGCCGCCGATACCCGCGCCGCCCGTCGCCGCCGGCGACGTGTCGTGGCGCTGGCCTGCCGACGGGCAGGTGGTCGGTGGCTACGTCAGCGGCGATCCGACCAAACAGGGCATGGACATTGCCGGCAAGGCGGGTGATCCAGTCCGCGCTGCGGGGGACGGGACGGTCGTGTACAGCGGCAACGGTCTGATCGGGTACGGCGAGCTGATCATCGTCAAGCACAATCCGAATTTTCTCTCCGCATATGGCCACAACCGCAAGCGGTTGGTGACGGAAGGCGATCGCGTAAATGCCGGACAGACGATTGCCGAGATGGGGTCGAGCAGCGCCAGCCGCGATTCGCTGCATTTCGAGATCCGCAAGAACGGCAAGCCGGCCAACCCGGTCGACTACCTGCCGCGACGCTGACGGCGCTAAGCTCCGCGCGTGAACCTTCCGACTGCCGACGATTCGCCGTCCCCGCCCGAAGAACTGCTCGACCTTGTCGAGGCGGCTGAGCCGCAGGACGAGGAAGCGCGGACGTCGACCAGCGCATATCTCGGTGAAATCGGCCTGATTCCACTGCTGCAGGCGCGTGACGAGTGGGCGCTGGCCGAACGCGTGCAACGGGGCGACGCTGAAGCACGCCGGCGCATGATCGAATCCAACCTCCGCCTGGTCGTCAGCGTTGCGCGCCCGTACGTCGGCCGCGGTGTTGCTCTGCTCGACCTGATTGCGGAAGGAAATCTCGGGCTGATCCGCGCAGTCGAGAAATTCGATCCGGAGCGTCGCCTTCGATTCTCCACCCATGCCGTGTGGTGGATCCGCGAGGCAGTGCAGTCTGCAGTGATGAAGCAGGGGCGCACGGTGCGGCTTCCGGTGCACGTGCTGCGCGAACTCGCGCAGGTGTTGCGGGCCGAGCGCGAGCTTGCCGCAGGAATGGGCTCGCCACCGAGCCTCGACCAGATCGCTGCAGCGGTCGGCAAAGCGGTGCAGGACGTGGCCGAATTGTTCCGCGTGAGCGAGCGCATCGGCTCGCTCGATGCGGTGGATGTCGGCGAGCGTGCGTTGATCGGCACCCTTCAGGAAGGCGACGACGTGGCGTCGGTCGACAGCACGGCGCCCATCAGCGGGGAGCGCCTGGCGGAACTGATCGGCTCACTCAACGACCGTCAGCGCCTGGTGCTGCAGCGGCGTTTCGGTCTTGACGGCACGCCGTTGCAGTCGCTCGCCGACATCGGGCGCGACCTCGGCATCTCGCGCGAGCGCGCGCGGCAGATCCAGGAGGACGCGTTGCGCCGACTGCGCAAGGCGGCACACCAGAAGTCAGGCTGAGTGAGGTCCGCGGTGCTCTGTGCTTGGGGTTGAACTGCGCAGAACTCGAAGAAACAGCGAGGATTCAAGAAAAGCGGTCTGCCTCACGTGTGAGGCAGATCGGCAACGGCCGAACCGAGACAGCCCTGGATCCAGTTGCTTTTCCTTCGCGTCCTTCGTGTCTCAATCTTTCGGTCTCCCACGCGCGACCGTCAATCGCCACCCAGCATCACCGCGGCAATCACGCGACGTCCTTCGCCGGCGAGCAGGTTGTAGGTTCGGCACGCAGCGGCGTTGTGCATCACTTCGACACCGATGCGCCGCTTCAGGAGGGCGGCCTGGGTCTCGCGCGGAGGGAACACCTGACGCGTGCCCGTGCCGAGGAGAACGACCTCGGGGTCGAGCGCGACGATCGCGTCGATGGCGGCAAGATCGAACTGTGCTGCACGGACGACAGGCCAATCCTCCACCAGACGATCCGGAGCGAGAAGGAAGCTCGTCGTCAGCACGCGATCGACGATGGTGACCGCATCCGTGGCACAGGAGCGGAAGTACAAATAACCTTGGGGCAGGTCGTGGCTCAGCTGCATCGTCGAACTACCGTGGCAGGCTGAACTGCGCGCGATCCGGATTACGGCGGTAGAAACAGGCGACCTTGCCGATCGTCTGGATGATTTCGGACGAGGAACTTGCGCGGATCTGCTCGATCGATGACTTGCGGGCCTCGCGATCGTCCTCGGCGAGCTTCACCTTGATGAGTTCGTGGAACGACAGCGCGGCGTCCAGTTCGGCCAGCAGCGACTCTGTCACCCCTTTCTGGCCCACCAGGATCACCGGCTTGAGGTCGTGGGCGAGTCCACGCAGGTAACGCTTCTGGGAATTGGTCAACGGCCCCAGTTCGCGCGGTGCCGGCTTTGCCACCTCAACCTTGGCGCGCGGGCGCTCCACCACGCGCTCCGGCTTTGCGGCGCGCGTCGTCGACGGCCGCGGCTTGCGGTCAAACGTGGCGGACGGACGACCGCCGGTGACACGTGGCTTGCGGTGCTCGCTGCCGGGCAAGGGTCTCGGCTTGCCAGTACGCGGCTTGGCCCCGGCGCGTGGGCGAGCTGGACGCTCTCCGGTGCCGGCCGATGCGGAGGGACGCAAGCCGCCCGGGCGGCGCGGGTTTCGTGGTGTGGGCATGAAGTGAGGCCGAATGGGGTCGGGTGGCGCAAGGCCACGCAGGCCCGACAGGTTATCATGCGGCGCAATATCCACCGAACCGGCGCGACATCGCGTTTCGAGGCATGGGCGAGATGGCGCGCAGCAAATCCAGCACCCGTTGGCTGAAAGAACACTTCAGCGATCCGTACGTGAAGCGCGCTCACGCCGAGGGTTGGCGCTCGCGCGCGGTGTTCAAGCTCGAGGAACTGCTCGAACGCGATCGTCTGCTCAAACCCGGAATGGTCGTGGTCGATCTCGGGGCCGCGCCTGGCAGCTGGTCGCAAGTTGCACGCGAGCGGCTTGGTGAACAGGGGCGGGTGATTGCGCTGGACATCCTTCCGATGCAGGGCATCGGCGGTGTGGAATTCATCCTTGGCGATTTCCGCGAGGAAGCTGTGCTGGCGCAGTTGCAGGACGCACTCGGCGGTGTCGAGGTTGATCTTGTTCTTTCCGACATGGCACCCAATCTGAGTGGCATGACCGTCGTGGATCAGCCCCGTTCGATGCATCTGGTCGAGCTGGCCGAAGAATTCGCCGCGACGCACCTGCGACGCGGCGGCGCTTTTCTGACCAAAGTGTTCCAGGGTGAGGGTTTCGACGATCTGGTGCGGCGCTTGCGCGTGCGGTACGAGCGCGTCAGCATCCGTAAGCCGAAAGCCTCGCGGGCACGCAGCCCGGAGGTCTACGCGCTGGCCACCGGAAAACGTTCCTGAAGGAAACAGCGTGACCGATTCATGTTCCACCACGGTGTTTCGTGAGAAGTTCGCATCCGTGGATACCCCAAATGCGTACGTACATTTTGTACACAGTCACTGCAACGTCCCGGGCTCCGGCGAGGAATTCGCATAATGAATGACATGGTCAAGAACCTGCTGCTGTGGGCCGTCATCGCGGTCGTGCTGTTGACCGTCTTCCAGACGTTCAATCCGCGCACGGCTGCGCAATCGGATGTCGCGTATTCCGATTTCGCGACCCAGATCGGCAACGGCAGCGTTTCCGCGGTCACCCTGAGCGCGGAATTTCCGACCAAGGCAACGGCGAAGCTGAAAGACGGCAATACCGTCGTCACGGTCGTGCCGCTTGGCAGCAACGAGAAGTTGAGCGACATCCTCACCAAGGCAAACGTCGAAGTCCATCAGGTTCCGCAGGACAGCTCGATATGGCGCGAGATCATCTCGGCGCTGCCGATCCTGTTCTTCATTGGCCTGCTGATCTACTTCATGCGCCAGATGCAGGCCGGTGCCGGCGGACGCGGTGCGATGTCGTTCGGCCGTTCGCGCGCAAAGCTGCAGGGCGAGGACCAGATCAAGATCACGTTTGCCGATGTCGCGGGTTGCGACGAGGCAAAGGACGAAGTGTCGGAGCTGGTCGAGTTCCTGCGCGATCCGTCCAAGTTCACCAAGCTCGGCGGCAAGATTCCGCGTGGCGTGCTGATGGTCGGTTCGCCGGGTACCGGCAAGACCCTGCTCGCGAAAGCGATCGCAGGCGAGGCGAAGGTGCCGTTCTTCTCGATTTCCGGTTCCGACTTCGTCGAGATGTTCGTCGGCGTGGGTGCGGCGCGCGTGCGCGACATGTTCGAGCAGGCGAAGAAGCACGCTCCGTGCATCATCTTCATCGACGAAATCGATGCGGTCGGTCGCCACCGTGGTGCCGGGCTCGGTGGCGGACACGACGAGCGCGAGCAGACGCTGAACCAGCTGTTGGTCGAGATGGACGGCTTCGAGGGCAGTGAAGGCGTGATCGTGATCGCGGCGACCAACCGTCCCGACGTGCTCGATCCTGCGTTGCTGCGTCCAGGCCGCTTCGACCGCCAAGTGACGGTGCCGTTGCCGGACGTGCGCGGGCGCGAACAGATCCTCAAGGTCCACATGCGCAAGGTGCCGATGTCCAATGACGTCGAGCCGATGACGATCGCACGTGGCACGCCTGGATTCTCCGGTGCGGATCTCGCCAACCTCGTCAACGAGGCGGCGCTGTTTGCCGCGCGCGAAAACTGTCGCGAAGTGCGGATGATCCATTTCGAGAAGGCCAAGGACAAGATCATGATGGGCGCGGAGCGCCGCTCGATGCTGATGAGCGACGAGGAAAAGAAGCTCACCGCGTATCACGAGGCCGGTCACGCGATCATCGGCCGCCTGGTGCCGGATCACGACCCGGTCTACAAGGTGACGATCATTCCCCGCGGTCGGGCACTCGGCGTCACGATGTACCTGCCCGAGAACGACCGCTACAGCTACAACAAGGAAAACATCGAAAGCCGCCTGTGCTCGCTGTACGGCGGGCGCGTGGCCGAGGAGCTGATCTTCGGCGCGGCCGGCGTGACGACCGGCGCATCCAACGACATCGAACGCGCGACCAAGATGGCGCGGAACATGGTCACCAAGTGGGGCCTGTCGGACAAGCTTGGCCCGATTGCGTACGGCGAGGAAGAAGACGAAGTGTTCCTCGGCCGCTCCGTCACCCAGCACAAGAACGTGTCGGACGACACCGCACGGCGCATCGACGAAGAGGTGCGCGGCATTCTCGATCATGCATATGCGCGCAGCACGAAACTGCTGGCCGACAACGTGGACAAACTGCACGTGATGGCAGAAGCGCTGCTGCAATACGAAACGATCGACGCCGGTCAGATCGAAGAGATCATGTCCGGTCGCGAAGTCAGCCCGCCGAAGGACTGGACGAACGATTCCAAGCCGGGTTCGGGCTCGGGATCGGGCGGTGCGAAGCCGCGGGGAGAGACGCCGATCGGCGGACCCGCCGTGCAGTCGCGAAACCGTTCGGACGTGTAATCCGTTCGGCCGAGCGGGCCGACAGGCGTTTCCCTTGCGAGCCGGAGCTAACACTCCGGCTCGTTTCGTTTTCGGGGTACCGTTTCGTGCCGGGCGCGTGTTTTGCGGATCGCACAAATGATCTAGAGTCGGGGGCTTGCTGGCTCACGCCAGCGAGCCGGGTGGGGATGCCCGGTGTCGCGCGACCTGCGTTCCGCGCATGTCGATGTGTCGTTGTCCGATCTTGATCGAGGGGACCTGGGGATGATTCGACCGTCCGTTTCTTTACTTCTACTGGTCGCGGCACTCGCAGCACCAGCCGCAACGACCGCCAACACCAACCTTCACTGGGTGCGCATCGACGCGACACGTGCAGCGTTGCAGCGCGTGCATGTGTCCGCCGACGTCCGCGCAGACTATGGCCGTTTCCAGTGGGCAGCACTCGACGATGCAGCGCTTGCACGCGTGCGCGCGGCCGGAGTGGGCGTGACGGAAATCGAACGCCCGTTCGTCATCGATCTTGGCGGTGAGCGGTTCGATCCTGGCGTCGATGTGCCGAACTTCGGCAGCCGGTGGTATCAATCCAGCGGATCAAACCCGGAAGGCAACGATCTGCGTCTGTTGCAGTTCGCCGGTCCTGTGCGCCAAACGTCGCTGGACGCGCTGCGCAGCGCGGGCCTCGAGCCGGTGCAGTACATTCATCCCTTCACCTACGTCGTTTGGGGCAGCCGTACCGCGCTGGATGCCGTCTCTGCACGTTCTTCGGACACGATCCGCTGGAGTGGCGATTTCCTGCCGGCGTATCGGGTTCTGCCGCGCTGGCGTGGGCTCGATGCACGTCCGCTCGACGTGCACGTGATCGGTTACCGGAATGCGGACATCGACGACGCAGTGCGCGTTGCGGGCGCGACGATCGTCGGTTCCCGCGTCGTCGACCGGCATTTTTCGGTGACCAGCGTCCGTGTCGCCGGCAACCGCATCGCAGATCTCGCCTCCATCGCGGGCGTCTACAGCGTGCAGCCCGCGCCGCTCGATGGCGGCCTGCGTGGAGAGATGAGCGACCAGGTCAATGCGGGCAACGTGGACGGCGGCAATTTCGCGTTCCCCGGTTATCTTGCCTACCTTTCCGGGATCGGCGTCAACGGCGCCGGCGTGATCGTCGCCGATGTCGACGGGGGCATCTACGACACGCATCCCGATCTCGTGCATCGCATGTTGCCGTGTGTCGGCGATACCTGCGGCGGATCGGCGACTGACAGCCACGGAACGCACACCGCCGGCATCATTGCTGCCGACGGAAGTTCCGGCGTGCTGACCTCCGGTGGCTTCCTGCGCGGACTCGGCATGGCACCGGGTGCAAACCTGATCGAGCAGATCTACGACCCGACCTTCACGCAAGCGGGCGGGATGCTGAAGCTGATGACCGAATCGGTGCGCAATCATGCGGTGATGTCCGGCAACAGCTGGGGACCCGCAGGTTCGCCGCTCGGCTATGACGACGACACACGGCAGGTGGATGTCGGAGTGCGCGATTCCGACCCCGTTGCCGCCGGCGACCAGCCGCTGAATTTCGTGCTGTCCTTCATGAATGGCAACGGCGGCACCAGCACGCAGGGAACGCCGGACGAAGGCAAGAACCTCTTCACCATCGGCTCGACCAAGATGCAGACCTCGTCGACGGTGCAGATCGCGCAGATCGACGACGTCTCGTCCAACAGCGCCCATGGTCCCGCACTCGATGGCCGCAGCATTCCAGCGATGGTCGCGCCCGGTTGCAGCGTCGATTCGTCGATCAGCGCGACAGGCTACGGCCTGCTGTGCGGAACCAGCATGGCATCGCCGCACGTGACGGGCGCGTCGGCGTTGTTCGTCGAGTACTATCGCAACCTCACCGGCGCCGACCCGAGCCCGGCACTGACCAAGGCGGCGTTCACTGCGGTGGCGAAGAACCTGACCGGGCACAACGATGCCGACGGCAACGTGATGACGCACCTGTTCGACAACAAGCAAGGCTGGGGCCGCATGTTGATCACGCCGGTCCTCGCGCCCGCGCAGGCAGTGCAATACGTCGACCAGAGCGTGGTGTTCGAGAATACCGGCGAGAGCTGGACCCACACCTACACTGCCGCCGATCCAACCCAGCCGATGCGCATCATGCTCACGTGGACCGACGCGCCGGGCCACGGTCTCGGCGGTTCGACGCCGGCGTGGAACAACGATCTGGACCTGCGCGTGACCGCGAACGGTTCGACTTTTCTCGGCAACGCGCTCGACAATGCCGGCTGGTCCGTCACGGGGGGCAGCGCGGATGCGAAGAACAACACCGAAGCGGTGTTCCTGCAGGCGGCGCAGCATGCAGGTTCGCTGACCATCGACGTGTTGGCAACCGACATCAACTCCGACGCGTTGCCGAACAGCGGCGACGACACCCAGCAGGATTTTGCGCTGGTCTGCTACAACTGCGCACCAGAAACCACCGCGCACGATGTCAGCATTGCCGCGACCGCAACGCCTGATCCCGTTTCTGCCGGCGCAACGCTTGTCTATGCGGTCGACGTGCACAACACCGGACCCTCGCCGGCGGATTCGGTGGCCGTGTCGTTGGCATTGCCAGACGACGTCGATTTCAGCGCGGCGAGCGGAGACGGCTGGACCTGCAGTCGCGTCCGACTTGGGGTGTCGTGTGCGCTTGACGGAATCCTTGCCGTTGGCGATGCACCGGCGCTGACAATTGCCGCCACCGTCGGCATGCAGGCGTCGGGTCCACTGATCGCCAGCGTGTCGGTGAGTTCGGCAGGCACGGATGCCAACGCCACCAACGACGCGATCACCGTCGTCACGACGCTGCTCGATCGCATTTTCACCAATGGATTCGATGAGGTTCCAGGGGCGTGATCGCAATCGAACTCGACTGCAACGGGCGCACGCTGGTCCTCGATCGCGCACGCATCGCCGGCATCATCAACGTGACGCCGGATTCGTTCTCCGACGGAGGCGAGTTCCTCGACCGTGCGCTTGCGATCGGGCAGGGCGTTCGTCTCGTGGACGAAGGGGCCGACCTGCTCGACGTCGGCGGCGAATCGACGCGGCCGGGCGCATCGGACGTGTCGGCAGATGACGAGATTGCGCGCGTCGTTCCGGTCATCGAAGGGCTGATTGCGCGGACGCGCGTGCCGATCGCCATCGACACGTCGAAGCCGGAGGTGATGCGGGCCGCAGTCGCCGCCGGCGCAGGTCTGATCAACGACGTCTACGCGCTGCGGCGTGATGGCGCGCTCGATGCGGCGGCGGAGCTGCGGGTGCCTGTGTGCGTGATGCACATGCAGGGTGAGCCGCGTTCGATGCAGGACGCGCCTTTCTACGACGACGTGGTCTCCGACGTGCACCGTTTCCTCGCGGAGCGTTTGTTTGCATGCCAGATGGCTGGCATCGACAAGAAAAACATCCTGGTCGATCCGGGGTTTGGATTCGGCAAGACTCTCGAGCACAATCTTGCACTGCTGCGCGCACTCGAACGCTTCAGCGAACTTGGTGCTGTGATGGCAGGGCTGTCGCGCAAGGGAACCATCGGCACGCTCACGGGGCGTGAAAAGCCCGCTGATCGTGCTGCCGGATCCGCCGCGGCTGCGTTGATCGCGGTGCAGAATGGTGCACTGATCGTGCGGGTGCACGACGTCGGGATCACCCGTGACGTGCTGGCGGTCTGGAACGCCGTTGGGCACGCCGCCCCCAAGGGACGCACGACGACCTCGGCCAAGCCGACGTTGTGGGAAGACGACTAGCGGTCTGCGGTGCTCATTTCAGTCAGCATGCGTCGACGGCAGCCATCGTTTGACGACAAGCGCGACCGACGGCTGGCACGCTGCAAGCAGTGTGCTTCTTGTGGGAGCGGCTTCAGCCGCGATCGCTTCCAGGGGCGCTGTCGGATCGCGGCTGAATCCGCTCCCACAAATGGGTGGATGGAGTGCGGCTCGCGAAGCGCCGTTGTTTCTGCGGTGCTTGTCCGTTGAAGAGATGAGTCTGCACGCTTGAACGGACCGCGGCTCCTGCGAATGCGAGCGGTTCGCCTGGGTCAATGCTCGACTCACCTCCCACAGTAACGTTGCGGTCCACGATGTTGCTACGAGCGGGCACGATCCAGCAAACCGCGCGAGTCGAGCAATTCGACAATCGCAGTCGCCGCCGTTTCGGCATCGCTGGTCGTCGTATCGATGTGCAGATCAGGCGCTTCGGGAATCTCGTATGGCGAATCGATGCCGGTGAAATTCTTCAGTTCACCATTGCGCGCCTTGCGATAGAGACCTTTCGTATCGCGCTGCTCGACGATGGCCAGTGGCGTGTCGACGAAGATCTCGATGAATTCGCCCTCCGCGACCATGCTGCGCGCGAGCCGGCGTTCCGATCGGAATGGTGAAATGAAGGCGGTGATCACGATGAGGCCTGCATCGACCATCAGTCGCGCCACCTCACCGACCCGGCGGATGTTTTCCACCCGGTCGGCGTCGGTGAAGCCGAGATCCTTGCTGAGGCCGTGACGGACGTTGTCGCCGTCAAGCAGGTACGTGCGTGCACCGAGCGCATGCAACTGCCGCTCGACAATGTTCGCAATGGTCGACTTGCCGCTGCCGGAAAGACCGGTCAGCCACAGCACGCAAGGTCGGTGTCCGTTCTGTCGTGCGCGCGCCTGCTTGTCGACCTCGACCGCCTGCCAGTGGATGTTCTGCGAGCGGCGCAATGCGAAATGGAGGAGGCCCGCGCCGACCGTCTGGTTGCTGTAGCGGTCGATGACGATGAAGCTGCCCATGTCGCGGTTGTCGGCGTACGCATCGAAGGCGACTGCGCGGTCCAGGGTGACGTTGCAGACTCCGATTTCGTTGAGCTCGAGCGTTTTACCGGCGAGGTGGTCGAGACTGTTGACGTCGATCACGTACTTGGGTGGCCCGAGCGCGGCACCCAACGTGGTGGCTCCGATCTTCACGAGGTACGGCCGACCCGGCAACATGGCCGCTTCGGCCATCCAGACGATCGTCGCCTCGAACTGGTCGGCGAGCCCGGCCGGATCATTCGCCGCACAGATCACATCGCCGCGGCTGATGTCGAGTTCGTCGGCGAGCGTCAACGTCACCGACTGTCCCGATTGTGCGCCGTCGAGGTCTCCATCGAGCGTGACGATGCGCGTGACAGTCGATGTCTTGCCGGAGGGCAACACACGGATCGCATCGCCTGGCTGCACCCGACCGCCCAGAATGCGCCCCGAGTAGCCGCGGAAATCCGGATTCGGGCGATTGACCCACTGCACCGGCATGCGCAGTGGCCGATGCTCCTGCATCGCGTCGATCTCGACCTGTTCAAGATGATGCAGCAGGCTCGGACCTTCGTACCACGGCATGTTCACACTGCGCGTCGTCATGTTGTCGCCGCGCAGCGCCGACAGCGGAATGCTGTCCACGCGATCAATGCCGAGTCGCAACGCAAACGCACGGTAATCGTGGTCGATCGCATCGAAAACCTGCTGCGACCAGCCCACCAGATCCAGTTTGTTGATCGCCAGAACAACGCGGCGGATGCCGAGCAGCGACACGAGGTAACTGTGCCTGCGCGTTTGCGTCAGCACGCCCTTGCGCGCATCGACCAGAATCACAGCGAGGTCCGCGGTCGACGCGCCGGTCACCATGTTGCGCGTGTACTGCTCGTGGCCGGGGGTGTCAGCGACGATGAACTTGCGTTTTTCCGTCGCGAAAAACCGGTACGCGACATCGATCGTGATGCCCTGTTCCCGCTCGGCGCTGAGACCGTCGACCAGCAGCGCGTAGTCGGGCGAATCGCCCTGCGTGCCGAACTTTCGCGAATCCGCGTCGAGCGTGGTCAGCTGGTCGTCGAACAGCGCCTTCGCCTCGTAGAGCAGCCGACCGATCAGCGTGCTCTTGCCATCGTCGACGCTACCGCAGGTGATGAAGCGCAGCAGGTCCTGGCGACTGTTCGCGACGGATACCGCCGCATCGGGATTGTCGATCTGCGCGGCCATCAGAAATAACCCTCGACTTTTTTCTTCTCCATCGACGCGCTCGCATCGTGATCGATCATGCGCCCCTGGCGTTCAGTGGTGCGCGATTGCTCCATCTCGCGAATGATTGCGCCGAGCGTATCCGCCTCCGATTCCACCGCGCCGGAGAGCGGATAGCAACCGAGTGTGCGGAAACGGACGCTGCGCATCGTCGGCGTTTCGCCGTCACGCAGTGGAAAACGCGCGTCGTCGACCATCAGGAGCTGGCCGTCGCGTTCGACCACCGGGCGCGGCGCCGCGAGGTACAGCGGCACGATCGGAATGTCCTCCTGCCGGATGTAGTGCCACACATCGAGCTCGGTCCAGTTGGACAGCGGGAACACGCGAATGCTCTCGCCGACATTGCGACGCACGTTGTAGAGGCGCCACAGTTCCGGTCGCTGGTTTTTCGGATCCCAGCGATGCTGCGCCGAGCGAAACGAGAACACGCGTTCCTTCGCGCGCGACTTCTCCTCGTCGCGTCGCGCCCCGCCGAATGCGACGTCGAATCCGTGCTCGTCCAGTGCCTGCTTCAGTCCCTGCGTTTTCCACACATCGGTGTGCACCGACGAACCGTGCTCGAACGGATTGATTCCCAACCGTTTCGCTTCGGGATTCTGATGCACGATCAACGGCATGCCGGAATCGGCGACCATGCGCGCACGGAACGCGTACATCGCCTGGAATTTCCAGGTGGTGTCGACATGGAGCAGCGGAAAGGGCGGACGTGACGGAAAAAACGCCTTGCGCGCGAGATGCAGCATCACCGAGCTGTCCTTTCCGATCGAATACAGCATCACCGGCCGTTCGGCTTCGGCGACGGCTTCGCGCAGGATGTCGATGCTTTCGGCTTCAAGCCGCTGCAAGTCGGTGAGTACGGACGTAGGCACGGATGACATGGGTTCGGACGGGGTTTCGCAAGGGGGATTCACTGCAACCAATGATAATGCCTAAGACTGGACGAGCGCTGCCGTGTCCGACTCCGGAGAGTGGCTGCGCATGCGAGCGGTGTGCCTTTGACCGCGTCTCCCACGCGGCCTAAGCTTGCGCGTCCGCATGCGCATCACCCTCGAACTCGAACCCGCCGACATCGAACGCTTCACGGCGCAGTTCGATCGTGTCCGCTCGACCACGCGCTGCGTCGATGAAGTGGAGGTCATCGACGCGGTGAAGTACGCGCTCGATCATCTGCAGACGAGTGAGGCGCCGACGTATGTGCGCAAGCGTCTGGTCGAGGCGCAGCGGTTGATCGTGATGCTCGAAGACAGCTGCTGGGCGCTGGCCGACCCGGAACGCAGCGACGTGATCGGAACGCTGGCCTATTTCGGCGATCCGGACGATCTCATTCCCGATCACGTTGCGGTGGTGGGGCTGCTCGACGATGCGATCCTGCTCGAACTCCTGCTGCGTCGCCTGCGCAGGGTCAATCGGGCGTATGCCGATTTCTGCGCCTTCCGTGCCGCGCTTTGCGGCGGCGCCGACGATCCATCGACCGTGCCACATCGCTTCGCTCGCGAGCTGGCGGAGCGACGCGCCGTGTTGCACCTGCGCATGCGCGGCAGCCGCGCTTCACGTTAGCCCTCAGGGAGTGCGGCACGTGGCAGCGGCTTCATCCGCGATGGTTCTTGATGTTCCGCGCGGAGCATCGGGGTGCAAGCCGCCTCCCTCTTGAGGCGTACGGGACCCGCGTCTCGCAACGATCAGGAAACTGTTGAATGGTGTGTTGCCCCACAGCGGGCGGACATCCACATCCAGGCCGGAAGCCCTGAGTGGCGCCTCGATCTCGTCGCGCAGCGGATAGTGCAGCGGCGGACTGCGCATCCACCGTACCGCGTGGATGAAACGCTCCTGCAACACGGTGACATGAAAGCGCCAGCCGCTCGCGCGCAGCACGTTGCGCGCGATGAGCACGCCACTCTCGGCGACGCGCGCCGCCGCTTCCCGCAGCAGCATCTGCTGATCGGTCGACTGCAGGTAGTGGAGCAGATCGAGCAGCACCACGTGTCCTGAAAATTCCGGTAGTGCACGTGCATCGCCGTCCACGAAGACCAGGTCCATTCCGGCGATCCGCGCGATGCGCTGCGCCTCGGCGATTTTCGGTGCATCGAAGTCGACTCCGAGATAGGCGCCCTTGTACCCGCGTTCGCGCAGATAAAACCCGAGGAGCCCGAGCCCGCACCCGATGTCGAGCACGGCGACGTCGCTCTCCGAAAGAACGCCGGCGACGGCCGCGTAAGCGGGATCCCAGCTCAGCTTCGCGCGGGCGTAATCTCGCTGCCATGGCCAGCGGAAGCGTGCGGCAACCGCGCGGGCCACTGCGCGCGGGTTTGCTGGCGTTTCGGCACTCATCGACGGCATCGCTTCATGCAGTTGACCTTCGACCGACCCAGGTCGGTGGGGAACGACGTTTGCAGCGGGCGCCATTGACCTTCGCAATCATCCGACCGGAATGATTGCGCTTCGCCATCCGCGGCGGCCATTGCGGTGGAAGGTCGGCGACGCATTTGGGCAGGCTCGTTCATCGTCACATTCGGCGGGCGGCCGCTGATTGTGGCCGGGCCGTACAACGGGCGACAAGCGGGTGGGTCTGGGCAGCGCCGGGTCCGACGGAATATCCTGCGCCGTCCCCACGCTCCATCCGCCCATCGACGGGAGTCGCCATGCATTTCCTCGCGATCCTGCGCGAACTCGACACCACCCAGCGCAAGGTCGTGTTCGCGAGCTTCCTCGGCTGGACGCTCGATGCGTTCGACTATTTCCTGCTGGTGTTCGTGATTCCGGAAATCGCGCACGAGTTCCATGTGGGCAAGACCGAGGTCGCGTTCTCGCTCACCCTGACCCTCGCGATGCGGCCGTTTGGCGCATGGCTGTTTGGCCGGCTGGCGGATCGGTACGGCCGTCGACCGGTGCTGATGGTCGACATCGTGCTGTTCGCGGTGCTCGAGGCGGCGTCAGCGCTCGCGCCTTCGCTGACGGTGCTGCTGATCGTGCGCGCACTGTTCGGCATCGCGATGGGCGGTGAATGGGGCATTGGCGCCTCGCTCGCGATGGAATCGATTCCGGCGAAGGCGCGCGGCGCGGTGTCCGGTCTTCTGCAAGAGGGATATGCCGCAGGCTATCTGCTCGGCGGGTTGTGCTACCTGCTGCTGTTCGATCACATTGGCTGGCGCGGGCTGTTCGCGGTCGGCATTTTGCCCGCGCTGCTGGTGCTGTACATCCGCCGGCACGTGCCCGAGTCGCCGGTGTGGATCGCGTCCAATGCGCCGAGCGCACCGCCGCGGCCGGGCTTCATGGAAACCATGCGGGGACGCTGGAAACTGTTCGCATACCTGGTCGTGCTGATGATGTGCTTCAACATGTTCAGCCACGGATCCCAGGACATGTACCCGACCTTCCTGAAGGAGCAGCATCACTTCGACACGCAGACGGTCGCGTGGTTGACGATCACGCTCAATCTCGGCGCGATTGTCGGAGGTCTGTTCTTCGGTGCGTGGTCCGAGCGCGTCGGCCGGCGCAAGGCGATCATCGTCGCGGCGCTGCTGGCAATTCCGATGGTGCCGCTGTGGGCATTTGGCGGGTCAGTCGTATTGCTTGGCGTCGGCGTGTTCCTGCTGCAGGTGATGGTGCAGGGCGCCTGGGGCGTCGTGCCGGTTCACCTCAACGAACTCGCACCGGATGCGGTGCGCGCGACGCTGCCCGGATTCGCCTACCAGGGCGGCAACCTGCTGGCGTCTTTCACCGCGCCGTTCCTTGCCTGGTTTGCGTCCCAGCGCGGCGGCGACTACGCGTTCGCGATGGCGACGTTCATCGCGGCGGTCGCCGTGCTTCTGGCGATCGTCACCGCGCTGGGGCCGGAAGCGCGCGGTGCGCGGTTTGGTGGCGATCCGCCCCTTGCACAATGACGGCGCACGCCCAAACTGCTAGGCTCGCGCGCTTTTTTGCCCTGGAGTGATTCGTGAAGATCGAAGCGAACAAGGTGGTTGCGTTCCATTACACCGTCAACGACGGCGGTCCGGTCCCAGTCGATTCGTCGCGCGACCGCGGTGAGCCGCTGACCGTGCTGATCGGTCAAGGCAACATCATTCCGGGGCTCGAGAACGCACTGCTCGGCCGCGAAGCCGGTGAACAGTTCGAGGTGAGCGTCGCACCGGCGGAAGCCTACGGCGAACGTCGCGCAAACTACACGCAGCGCGTGCCGAAGAAATATTTCCAGGACGCCGAAAACCTGCGTCCCGGCATGAGCACGGTTCTGCAGACGCAGGAAGCCGGATCGCGCATGGTCGTCGTGCACAAGATCGGATCCAGCGTGATCGATGTCGATCTGAATCATCCGCTCGCCGGCAAGACGCTCGTCTTCGACGTCGAGATCACCGAAGTCCGCGACGCCACGCCTGAGGAAATCGCGCATCGGCATGCGCATGGGGCGGGCGGCCACGAGCACTGAGGATCGTCATTGCGGATTCGCAAGCACGTCGTAAATCTGTTTGAGGCGTTGGCTTGTGCCCTGACG
Organism: Dokdonella sp.; assembly: GCF_039926425.1. Taxonomy (GTDB): domain Bacteria; phylum Pseudomonadota; class Gammaproteobacteria; order Xanthomonadales; family Rhodanobacteraceae; genus Dokdonella_A. Next base: position 15,990 of record NZ_JBDSWZ010000080.1, on the reverse strand, counting down.
GGTTCAGCTTTTCAGAGCACGCGTTTCCCGTACACGAAATGCTCGCGCCACCAGGCGCCGTCGAGGCTGTCGAGGCGAACGGTGCCGCCGCTGTTGGGCGCATGCACGAAGCGGCGTTCTCCGACGAAGATGCCGACGTGGCTCACGCGGCGGCCTTCGCTGAAAAACACGAGATCGCCCGACTGCAGCGAGTCGATCGCGAGTTTGCGGTCTCCCAGTTCGCTCAGATCGTTCGATGTGCGCGGCAGGCCGACACCGGCCGCATCGCGGTAGACGTAGCCGACCAGGCCGCTGCAATCGAAACCGCTTTCGGGCGTGTTGCCGCCCCAGTGGTAGGGCGTGCCGACCAGTGCGATTGCGCGGAACAGCACCGCATTGGCGGCGTTGGCGCGCGGCGTACCGGCGATCATGGGCTTCTGCGCACGTTGCGGCAGGGTGCCGCATGCGGTCAGAACGATGGCGAAAAACAGGGCGGCGACGCGGAGCGGGGAATGGATCACCCGGCGTACGCTCGCTGACGAACGGTCGGCTGTCAATCCGCCAGACCGTTCACGCGGGAACAAATGCTCAGGCGGCGCTGCCGCAAAGTGTCAGTTTTGGACGCGCTTTGACGTCGGCGAGCGGCTCGACGACCGGAGCGACCAGCAGCGAGTGAAGGTCCTTGACGGTTTCCTCGAAGCGCTCGAGGCGGTCGTTTGCCGCAACGGCGACGGCGTTCGGAACGGCGCCGGCGTCCAGCAGGCTGTGCACCATGGCGCGCTGCGGTTCGCCAAAATCCGGATCTTGCAGCGCTTCGTCGAGTGCGCAGACGAGCGCAGCCAGCCAGCCGGAATTCGGTGCGCGCAGCGCGAGCAGCAGTTCGTTCGTCGATACCTTCATGGAAGTAGCCGTCCCTCGTTGAGTCCTGGTGATGACAAATGCACGTTCGATGCCAGTCGCCGCCGCTGTCGTTGCGATAGGCTTCGATCTGGTTCACTTAAGGGGAGGTGCCCGATGCGACGGACGGGAGGATGTGCCGCGATGCTTGCCGCGCTGGTGTCGGCGTGCGCCCATTCCGGTGGCGATCGGCCAGACCGCTACGACCTGATCGTGCGCCACGGGATGGTGTACGACGGTTCCGGGGCAGCTCCGCAACCTGCCGACGTGGGCGTGCGTCGAGACAGGATTGCGTTTGTCGGCGATCTTGCGCTCGCTCGCGGGAAGCGCGAGATCGATGCGCAAGGTCTTGCGGTCGCCCCGGGTTTCATCAACGTGCTCTCGTGGGCGCCCGATTCGCTGATCGAGGACGGTCGCGGCATGTCCGACATTCTGCAGGGTGTGACCCTGGAGATTTTCGGTGAGGGCAATTCCTATGGCCCACTGACGCCCGCGATGAAGGCTGAGTGGCTTGCCCAGGAAGGCGATATCCGTTACCCGGTGTCGTGGACGTCGCTGGCAGAGTTTCTCGCGATGCTGGAAAAGCGCGGCGTGTCGCCAAACGTCGCGTCGTTCGTCGGTGCGAGCACCGTTCGGCAATATGTGCTCGGCAATGCGAACCGCGCGCCATCCGCTGCTGAACTCGAACAGATGCAGGCGCTGGTGCGCACCGCGATGGACGAAGGCGCGCTCGGCATCGGCTCCGCGCTGATCTATTTTCCCGGCAGCTATGCGAAAACCGACGAACTCGTCGCGCTGGCGAAAGCGGCCGCTCCGTCGGGCGGCGCGTACATTTCGCACCTGCGCAGCGAAGGCGACCGCCTGCTCGAAGGCATCGATGAACTCGTGCATATCGCGAAAGAGGCGGGCGTGCATGGCGAGATCTACCACCTGAAAGCGGCCGGTCGCGACAACTGGCCGAAGATGCGCGAGGCGATCGCGCGGATCGACGCGGCGCGAGAGGCCGGTGTTTCGGTCAGCGCAAACATGTATGCCTACACCGCCGGCGCGACGGGCCTCGATGCGTGCATGCCGCCTGCCGTGCAGGAAGGCGGATTGGAGGAGTGGATCAAGCGGCTGCAGGACCCGGCGGTCAGAGCGCGATTGATCGACGAGATGAAACGACCAGGCAAGGACTGGGAAAACCTCTGCCAGGCCGCCGGCGATGCCGGCAACATCATCCTGATCGGATTCAGTAACGAGAAACTGAAGGCGATGACTGGCAAGACACTCGCCGATGTTGCGCAGCTGCGCGGAAAGTCGCCCGAGGAAACGGCGATCGACCTGGTGATCGAGGACCATTCGCGGGTCGGTGCCGCGTTCTTCCTGATGAGCGAGGACAACGTGAAACTCGGCCTGTCGCAGCCGTGGGTCTCGTTCGGTTCGGACGAAGGTGCGTACGCGCCTGCTGGTGTGTTCCTGAAAAGCCAGCCGCATCCACGCGCATACGGCAATTTTGCGCGTGTTCTGGGTCGCTACGTCCGCGACGGGCACGTCGCCACGCTGGCCGATGCGGTGCGACGCCTGTCGGCGCTGCCGGCGGAGAACTTCAAGCTGGCTGGCCGCGGTCATGTCGCCGTCGGGGGCTATGCCGATCTCGTCGTGTTCGATCCCGCAACGATTGCGGACCACGCGACCTACGATTCGCCGCGCGAATTCGCGACGGGAGTCAGCGGCGTGGTGGTCAACGGCATCGAAGTCGTGCGCAAGGGCAAACACACCGGCGCGAAGCCCGGTCGCGTCGTTCATGGTCCGGGTTATCACGGGCCACCGGTGCACTGAGGCGCGACGTCGGGATCCACGAAGGGACTGCAGCGAGGCTTTACAATCCTCGCCCATGACCAATCGACCTGCATCCGATGTGCTGATCCTTGGCGGTGGCGTGATCGGGCTTGCGTGCGCCGTCTCCCTGCTCGATGCGGGACGCAGCGTGACCGTGCTCGAGCAGGGCACCGCGGGTTGCGCAGCATCGCACGGCAATTGCGGCACCCTGACGCCGAGCCATTCGGCACCGCTCGCGACGCCGGACGCGTTGCGCCATGCGATCGGCTGGCTGTTCAAGGCGGATGCTCCGCTGCGCATCCGGTTGCGCCCCGATCCGGCGTTGCTGCGCTGGCTGCTCGGCTTCGCGTCGAACTGTACCTGGTCGACGGCGGTGCGCGCCGCGGATGCGAAGGCACCGTTGCTGGTGCGGTCGCGTGCGCTGATCGAGGACCTGATCCGTCGCGAGAATCTCGATTGCGAGTTTGCCGCGACCGGAACGCTCAACGTGTATCGGGATGCGGCGGGTTTTGAACGCGCGCAGTCGATGCTCGGGCGATTCGCGGAGGTCGGCATTCCCGTCGAAACGCTGGATGCCGCAACGACCCTTGCGCGCGAACCCGCGCTGAAGCCCGGCGTTGCCGGTGCATTTTTCCATCCCGGCGATGCGCAATTGCGTCCCGATCGCTACGTCGCAGAACTCGCGCGTCTGGTGCGCGCAAAGGGCGGCGTCATCGAAGAAGGAACGTGCGTCGGCGCGATCGTGCGTGAAGGCACGCGCATCGCTCGCGTCGCGACCGACCGCGGTGACTTCAGCGGGCGGGAGGTGGTGATCGCGCTCGGCGCATGGACACCGCAGTTCGCGCGCGCGCTCGACCTGCGCATTCCGATCCAGCCGGGCAAGGGCTACTCGATCACCTACACGCGTCCATCCGAATGCCCGTGTCTGCCGATGACGTTGAAGGAACCGAGCGTGTGCGTCACTGCATGGAAATCGGGCTACCGGCTCGGCAGCACGATGGAGTTTGCAGGCTACGACCGCACGCTCAATCGCACGCGGCTCGACGCACTCCGTCGCGGCGCGGCGTTGTTCCTGCGTGAGCCCGAAGGTCCCGCGGTCGTCGAGGAATGGTACGGCTGGCGACCGATGACCCCTGATGATCTGCCCATGCTCGGCCGCGTACCACGGACGGACAATCTGGTGATGGCGTCCGGACATGGCATGCTCGGCGTGACCATGTCGGCTGTGACCGGCCTGTTGGTGCGCGAGGTCATCACCGGTCGACCGACCTCGTTTGATCTTGCGCCGTTTTCCGTTGCGCGGTTTGGTTAGCGTTTTGTCCTCTGCTCAAGGAGTCTCTTTCACCATGCGTCCTCGTTTTCGATTCGCACCACTGTTGTTCGTCACCCTGATTGCAGGGGCACCGCTTGCGTCTGCCGCGGATGCCACGCCGGACGCGGTCCAGTTCGAGTGGGGCGTAAAGATTCCGCTGCGTGACGGCGTGCACCTCAATGCAACCGTGTACAAGCCGCGCAACCAGCCGCAGCCGCTGCCGTGCGTGTTCACGCTGACGCCGTACATCGCGCAGTCGTACCACGATCGCGGCATGTATTTCGCGGCGCACGGATACGTGTTCCTGACAGTCGACGTGCGTGGGCGCGGCAATTCGGAAGGCGAGTTCACACCGCTGCTGCAGGAAGCGAAAGACGGCCATGATGTCGTCGAATGGCTCGGCACCCAGCCGATGTGCAGTGGCAAGGTGACCATGTGGGGCGGCTCCTACGCCGGCTACGACCAATGGGCGAGCGCGAAGGAATTCCCGTCGCATCTCGCGACGATCGTGCCCGTCGCGTCGCCCAAACCCGGCGTCGACTATCCGATGCAGCACAACATGTTTTATTCGTACGACACGCAGTGGCTCACCCTCGTCAGCGGTCATGCGTCGCAGGAAAACATCTTCGGCGACAGTGCGTTCTGGAGCACGCAGTTCAGGCGCTGGTACGAGGCGCACGCGCCGTTCCGCGAACTCGACCGCTACATCGGCAATCCGTCGCCGCATTTCCAGACGTGGCTCTCGCATCCGGCGCAGGATGCGTACTGGGACAGCTTCAGTCCGACGCCCGAACAGTACGCAAAACTGTCGCTGCCCGTCCTGTCGATCTGCGGCCAGTACGACGGTGACCAGCCCGGTGCGCTGGCCTACTACCGCGATCACATGCAGTACGGTTCAGCCGATGCAAAGGCAAATCACTATCTGATCATCGGGCCGTGGGACCACGCCGGGACGCGCACGCCGAAGGCGGACGTCGGCGGTCTCAAGTTCGGGCCAGGGGCGTTGGTCGACATGAACGCGCTGCACGTGTCGTGGTACGACTGGACAATGAAAGCGGGCGCGCGACCGGAGTTCCTGAAGGACAAGGTCGCGTTCTACGTCACCGGTGAAGAGGCATGGCGCTATGCGCCGACTCTCGACTCGGTGACTGCGCGCAACGACACCTGGTATCTCGATTCGACGGCGGGTCGCGCGAACGATGTGTTCGCGGCGGGCGCGCTCGGGCACGACAAGCCTGGCGTCGGCAAACCGGACCACTACGTGAGTGATCCACTCGATGTCGGTTCCGCCGCATGGGAACAGGAGGACTCGCCAAACGGCCTGACCGACCAGCGCGGCGTGATGCTGGCGGCGGGGAAGGCGCTGTTCTATCACTCGCCGCCGTTGACGGCCGACACCGACATCGCGGGATTTTTCAAGCTGTCGGCGTGGCTGTCGATCAATGCGCCCGACACCGATATCGGGGTTGGCCTTGCCGAAGTGAAATCCGATGGCAGCAGCGTGTTCCTCGCGAGCGATTCGATCCGTGCACGCTATCGCCATGACCTGCGCAAGGCGGAGCTCGTCAAACCGGGTTCGATCGAGCGTTACGATTTCTCGCGTTTCACGTTCGTTGCGCGCCGTCTCGCCAAAGGCAGTCGCCTGCGCCTGACGATCGCGCCGATCAACTCGATGTACGCGGAGAAAAACTACAACAGCGGCGGTGTCGTCGCCGACGAATCGGGCAAGGACGCGCGCACCGTCACGGTTACGCTGTACCACGACGGCGCACATCCAAGCGCGCTCTCGATGCCGATTGCGGCGGTGTCGTCGTCGGTGGCGGCGAAGTAGGGATGGCCGCCTCGCAGCTCGACCTCGTCGTCATCGGTGCCGGTTCGGGAGGCATCGCGACGGCGATTCGTTCGGCACGGCATGGCGCGCGCGTCGCGCTGATCGAGTCCGGAGCGCTCGGCGGCACTTGCGTGAATGTCGGATGCGTACCGAAGAAGGCGATGTGGCTTGCCGCCGAACTGGCCGACGCCCAGCGCATCGCGAAGGAGGTCGGCTTCGCGCTCACGCCGGGCGCGCTCGACTGGTGCGAATTCGTGCGTCGCCGCGACGGCTACATATCGAACATCCATGCCAGTTACTGCGCAAAGCTCAAGGAGCTCGGGGTGCGCCTTGTCGATGCGCGGGCGCGCTTCGCCACAGCCGATTGCGTGGTCGCCGGCGACGATGCGTTCTCCGCGCCGCACATCGTCATCGCGACCGGCGCACGGCCGCAGCGACCCGCTGCGCCAGGCGCCCAACTCGGCATCGATTCGGATGGATTCTTCGCCCTTCGATCCTTGCCCCGCCGTATCGCGATCGTCGGAGGCGGCTACATCGCGGTCGAGCTCGCCGGTGTGCTGCAGACACTCGGTGCGCAGGTCAGCATCTTCGCGCGCGGCGCTCGATTGCTGGGCGCGTTCGACCACGAGCTCACCGACGCGCTCGCGCAAATGATGCGCTCGCGTGGCGTCGACCTGCGTCTGCGCGAGAACGTCGACGGGGCCACACGCGACGACGACGGTTATGCGCTGACTCTCGGCAGCGGCGCGCGCGCAACGGGGTACGACGAACTGATCTGGGCAACAGGACGCGCGCCGAACAGCGGCGACATGGGACTCGACAACATCGGCGTTCGGCTTGATGCGCAAGGCTACGTCATCGCGGATACGTGGCAGGACACCAATGTCGCGGGGATCCACGCGCTCGGCGACGTTACCGGCCAGCTGGCATTGACGCCCGTCGCGGTCGCCGCCGGGCGCAAGCTCGCCGATCGTCTGTTCGGCGGAATGCCCGAGTCCCGTCTCGACTACGTCGACGTGCCGACGGTGGTGTTTTCGCATCCCCCGCTCGCGACGGTCGGTTGCAGCGAAGAGGAAGCACGTCGTCGTTATGGCGACGACACGCGCGTCTATCGCACGCGCTTCCGCCCGATGCTCGCGGCGCTTGGCGCGAGCGAATACCGAACCTTCATGAAGCTCGTCTGCGCGGGAGAGGACGAACGCGTGGTCGGCATCCATATCCTCGGCCAGTCGGCTGACGAGATGCTCCAGGGATTTGCGTTTGCCTTGAAGGCCGGCGCGCGCAAGCGCGATCTGGACGCAACGGTTGCGATCCATCCGACCAGTGCGGAAGAGCTCGTGCTGATGAGCGAACCCGGCGTTGCATTCGTGGGTGCCGCAGACTGAGACCTCGGCATGCGTACCGGAAACGCCGGCCGCGCAAGCGCGGCCGACGGACCTCTGGTTGCCGCGGTCTACTCGACGCCGCCAACGGCTGCCTGGCCGATATTGAAGAACACATCGGTGTTGTCCATCAGGCCATGGAACAACGATGCTCCGCGCCCGAACGTCGACAGCGGAATGTCGGTGGCGGTGTGCACCGCCTGGTCGCCTGCGACCTGACCGGTGATCAGATATCCGGCGTCGCTGTTGCGCACGTTCGGATCGGCGGGAGACTGCGCCGGCGGGAACGGCTGCTGCGTGTCCTTGGTCGGAAACGCGCTGGACAGCCACGTTTCGTAGCGGTCCGCGTTGGCGCCATAGCCGATCAGCAACTTGTGATCGATCTGCGTGGTCAGCGGATACCCGTCGGCCCCAAGCGTGTACTTGGGAAAACCGGCCGCGTCGTAGGTGCCGACGACCGTCTTGCCCGCATCGGGTTGCGAGCGCAGCGCGGCCGCGGTGGTGGTGGCGGCACCGATGATCGCGGCTCCGGAGCATTCGTGATCGGCCGTGACGATGACGAGCGTGTCCGGATTCTTCTCGGCGAATGCCTTTGCCACGGCGACTGCGCGATCGAACTCGATCACTTCGAGAACCCAGCGATCCGAATCCATCAGGTGCGCCTGCTTGTCGATCGACGCCCCTTCGATCATCGCGACGAAACCTTTCGGGTTCTTCGACAGCACGCGTAACGCCTTGTCGGTCATTTCATCCAGCATGGGCTGGTCGGGAAATCCGAACGCATCCACCACCGCGGAGTCACCGCGACGCGCATTGATCTTGTCGTACGACACATTCATGTTCGAGTACGCGAACAGCCCGAGCAGGCGATCGGGTGTGCTGCTGACGAATGCGGCCTCAAGCGCGGTGTTGTCCGGCGTATAGGCGAACCCGGCCGACTGGAAGTCGCCAATCAGGTCGCGTTCCGGATCGAGCGCTCCGCGACTCGCTCCCCATCCGTTCACCACGTCGTCGGACAACACATAGTCGTTTGCCGCGCGCCGCTGCGAGCCGTTCGTCGCTTGCGGCGACACGCTGTTCGAAGGATTCGGCAGGAACCACTTGCGACCGCCGCCCATCAACACCGTCAGCCCGGTCAGTCCGCGGTCATCGAGGAACTGGTCGACGATACCCGTCCCGTTGCCGCGCGCGGACGTGTGCACGGCATTCGCGGCGGGTGTCGCGTCGAACACGTCGGCTGTGGTGACCACCCCGAGCGATTTTCCCTGCAGCGAGTGCAGGTATTCGGAGAGGTATTCGACGCGCGGATTGTCGAACGCATCGAGCGTGTCGTCGGGGAACACGCCTTCCTGGTTGTTGTTGGCCTTGTTGCCGGTCACGTAGTTCTGCATGCCCGGCGCCGAATCGGTCACGATCGAGTTCAGCGATGCCGTCATCACCATGCCGCCGTAGGGGAACGTGTCCATCGCGAGGCGTTCGTTGACCTTGCCCTGAGAATAGCCCTTGGCCATGATCCGCCCGGCTGTTCGCTGCGCGGCACCCATGCCGTCACCGAGCAGGATGATGATGTTCTTCGCGGTGTGGCCACCCAGTTGATCGATGCCGACGATCTCGAAATTGCCGGTCGCACGAACCAGCGTTCCGTCGGTCTGCTGCGCGACGACCTCCAATGTGTGCACGCCGGCGATGCCCTTGGAGAATGCGCGTTGCGAGATGACGGCACTGTTCTGCGGCAGACCGGCGACAAGGTGGCAACCCGGTTTGCCGGTGGTCTTGCCCGTTGCGGCATCGACGCAGACGGACGCGTCTCCGGTTTCGGTCACGATGCTGGTGCGCGCAAGTCCCGCCGCGCTTCCACGGTTTGTGATGGTCTGTCCGTCGACCGAGAACGCGAAATTGACGATCGCCTGACCGCCATCGGGCTGGACGGTCGCCTGCAGGTCGAACAACTGGCCGGGAAGAAAGCGGGCGATGACAGGCGCTGGATTGCCTGACGTGAAGAGCTCGCTCGGAGGGACCAGGCGCGACACCGTGGCGGCATGCGCGTTGAGCGCGGTGGCGGTCAGCGCGGTGGCGATCAGCATGACGATGCTGCGGCGTGCGAGATGGATCGAAGGCATGGTGCGGTCCCCAGTGATGGAATCGGATGTGTGGATCGGCGCGCGGTTGAGCGCGTCGTTGAAGCTGTCTGTGTCAGCGCTGCTTCCGCGCGTCGTTCGCCCGGTCGGCAGACGAGGCCGCCTTGGCAACCTTGCGCAACAAGCGCTCGGGCGTTGCGTCGAGCACGAGCCGCGCAGGAGTCGCTCGACCTGTCGCGGCATCGGTCTGCATGCCAACGCGTAGCGTGCCGGTCAGTTGCAGCAGCCCGGGCAGGGCGGGCACCACGACGCCGCGTGACGTGGGAAGCTCGACGCGCAGTGTGCTCGGAGGCAGGTCGTCGGCGAGCGATTCGTCCTCGTCACCCAGCAATACCGGGAGAGGCGACAGCAGAAACGAATCCGCGATCCGCGCGTCCTGCTGCACCATGTAGCCGACAATGCGCACGCGCTTGCCGTCGAGGTCGAGCAGACGGGCCGTGGGCTCAAGGCCTCTTGGGCCAGCCGGCAACTTGAACACGTCCTGGAACTTGAGTTCATTGACGCCGGCGGAAGGGGCGGCAAGCTTTCCGCGGACAGACAGAGCGGCCGGCACGCGAAGCGACTCGTCGTCGATCCGCGAAGCGGCCAAAGACGATTGCGCCATGAGGCCGAGCAGAAGCACGCCGAGCGCGGTTGCGCGGACGAAAAACAAACGGACGTGGATCATCGAATTCCCGGAAGCTGCGATCCGGCACGACGACGTCGTGCTGGCTCGCCTACGCTAACGACCGGCGATGAAACTTTTTTGAAAGTTGCGTGACGGTTCCGCGTGATCGGCAGACGACTTGATCGTCATCGTTGCGCATTGGAAGTCGTAGGCTGGACGACCGCACAGGTCGGCCGGCGCACTCAGTCGCGCCTGTCTCAGAAAAACGCCGGCCGCAGAAGGCGCGTCCGGCCTGCGAGTTCGCACGCGCGCCGACGCATCGCCTACATCCGAAAGACGCCGAACCGTCCCGGTTCAATCGGCGCATTGAGGCTCGCCGACAACGCCAATCCGAGCACTCGCCGCGTATCGACCGGATCGATGATGCCGTCGTCCCACAATCGCGCAGTGGCGTAATACGGGTGGCCCTGGCGTTCGTATTGCTCGCGAATCGGTGCCTTGAACGCGTCTTCCTCGTCCTTCGTCCAGGTCTTGCCAGCGGCTTCGATACCATCCCGCTTCACGGTTGCGAGCACGCTTGCGGCCTGCTCGCCGCCCATCACGCTGATGCGCGCATTCGGCCACATCCACAGAAAACGCGGCTGATAGCCGCGGCCGCACATTGCGTAATTGCCGGCGCCAAAGCTGCCGCCGATCACCACGGTGAATTTCGGAACGTGCGAGCACGCGACTGCAGTGACCATCTTCGCGCCGTCCTTCGCGATGCCGGCCTGCTCGTACTTCTTGCCGACCATGAAGCCGGTGATGTTCTGCAGGAACACCAGCGGCACGTTGCGCTGATTGCACAGTTCAATGAAATGCGCTCCCTTCAGCGCGCTCTCGGCGAACAGGATTCCGTTGTTGGCGACGATGCCGACCGGGTATCCGTGGATGTGCGCAAAACCGGTGATCAGCGTCTTGCCGTAGCGTGCCTTGAATTCCTGCAGTTGCGACCCGTCGACGATGCGCGCAATCACCTCGCGCATGTCGAACGGAATGCGCGTGTCACGCGGCACGCAGCCATAGAGTTCCTCCGCCGCATAAAGAGGCTCGGACGGTTCGCGCAACGCGAGCGTCACGTTCTTGCTGCGATTGAGGCTGGCGACGATTCCGCGCGCAATGTCGAGCGCGTGCGCGTCATTTTCCGCAAGATGGTCGGCGACGCCGGAGATCGAGGTATGCACGTCCGCGCCGCCGAGCGCTTCTGCGTCGACCACTTCGCCGGTGGCGGCCTTCACCAGCGGCGGACCGCCGAGGAAGATGGTTCCCTGTTCGCGCACGATGATCGTTTCGTCGCTCATCGCCGGCACGTACGCGCCACCGGCGGTGCACGATCCCATCACCACCGCGATCTGCGGAATGCCGAGCGCGCTCATGCGTGCCTGGTTGTAGAAGATCCGCCCGAAGTGCTCCTTGTCGGGAAAAACCTCGTCCTGCAAGGGCAGAAACGCGCCGCCTGAGTCCACCAGGTACACGCACGGCAGCCGATTCTCGAGTGCGACTTCCTGTGCACGCAGATGCTTCTTCACGGTCATCGGAAAGTACGTGCCACCTTTGACCGTCGCGTCGTTCGCGATGACCAGCACTTCGATTCCGTTCACGCGACCGATGCCCGTGATGACGCCCGCACAGGGCGCCGCATCGTCGTACATGCCATGTGCGGCAAGCGGTGACAGTTCGAGGAAGGGCGATCCCGGATCGAGCAGTCCACGGATGCGCTCACGCGGCAGCAACTTGCCACGTTCGGTGTGTTTCGTGCGGGCTTTCTCGCCACCGCCCAGCGCAACGCGCGCCAGTTCGCTGCGCAAATGCCCGACGGTTTCGCGCAACCGGGCCGCGTTGTCCCGGAAGTCCGGGCTGCGTGTGTCAATCGTGCTTTCGATGGGCGTCATGCGAGGTCCTGCGGCGGCGAACGCGCATCAAAACATAGCGGCCGACTTTGCGGAAGCGGGCGACGCGCGCATTCGCCCGGTCGGAAACGCAACCGGCCGCACTGGGCGGCCGGCGCGCATCACGTTCGCGCGGGAATCCGCGCGTTGCGATTACTCCTTCTTTGCAGCGTCCTTCGCCGCTTCCTTCGCCTTGTGCGCGGCTTCGACGGTGTCGTGACCGACTTCCTTCGCGCCTTCCTTCACTTCGTGGCCGGCTGCGGCGGCCGCGCTCATCGCGGAGTTCGCGCTGGCCTTCATCGCCGCGCCTGCATCGTGGGCGGCTTCCTTCGTTGCGTCGACCGCGTTCGCTGCCGATTCCTTCGCCTTGTCGGCTGCGCTCTGGCTTTCCTCGGTGGCGCCTGCAGCGGCGCTGTTGGCTTCTGCCGAGGCCTTCGCCGCCGCATTCTTCGCAGCGTCCGCAGCAGCGGCGGTTGCATCTGCCGCCTTCTTCGCCGCCGCTTGCGCATCCGCCATCGCCTGCTTTGTCGCGATAGCGGCCTTGTCCGCCGATTCCTGCGCCTGCTTCTGGCTGTCATCGCAGGCGTTGAGCCCGACGACCAGCAAAGTCGCGAGTGCCAGCTGTTTCAGGTTCGTCAATTTCATGGAGCAACCCTCCCGTTGGTGTTGCCGGTCCGGGTCGCGCATGCACGCACCCCTCGCCGACGAATGGACGGACGACATCGTCCGTCGTGAATGCATCGCTTCGCAGTCAAACCAGCTCGACTGCGATCGCCGTCGCTTCCCCGCCGCCGATGCACAGTGTCGCAATGCCGCGCTTGCCGCCCCGCTTGCGCAACGCATGGATCAGCGTGACGACCAGGCGTGCACCGCTGGCGCCGATCGGATGGCCAAGCGCCGTGGCGCCGCCGTTGACGTTGAGCTTTTCGTGCGGAATGCCGAGTTCCTTCATTGGCGTCATCGCAACGACCGCGAATGCCTCGTTGACCTCGAACAGGTCGACGTCGCCGATGTTCCAGTCGATGCTCTTCAACAGCTTCTGGATTGCACCGACCGGCGCAGTGGTGAACCATTCCGGTTCCTGCGCATGCGTCGCGTGGCCGACGATGCGCGCGAGTGGTTTGATACCGCGCTTCGCCGCGTCGTCCGCGCTCATCACGACCGTCGCCGCTGCGCCATCGGAAATGCTCGACGAACTCGCTGCCGTCACCGTGCCGTTTTCTTTGCGGAATGCGGGCTTGAGGGTCGGGATCTTCGCGATGTCCGACTTGCCGGGCTGCTCGTCGGTGGCGTATTCGACGTCACCTTTTCGCGTGCTGACCTTCACCGCAACGATCTCGTCGGCGAACGCGCCCGACGCAATTGCCGCCTGTGCGCGCTTGACCGATTCGATCGAGAACGCGTCCTGCTGCTCGCGCGTGAAGGTGTACTTGTCGGCGGTCTCTTCGGCGAAGACGCCCATCGACTTGCCGTCATACGGATTGACGAGGCCATCGCAGGCCATGTGGTCGACCGCCTCGAAGTTCCCGTAGCGCGTGCCTGTGCGCGAGTTCGGAATCATGTGCGGCGCATTGGTCATCGACTCCATGCCGCCGGCAACGACGATCGATGCGGAACCTGCCTTGATCAGATCATGCGCAAGCATGATCGCCTTCATGCCCGAACCGCACACCTTGTTGATTGTGGTGCAGCCGGTCGATGTCGGCAGTCCCGCTGCAAGTGACGCTTGACGTGCCGGCGCCTGGCCGAGATTGGCTGGCAGCACGCAACCCATGATCACTTCGGAGACGTCGGCTGCGGCGACGCCGGACTGCTCGAGCGCGGCCCTGATCGCGGCGGCTCCGAGGGTCGGCGTTGGCACACCGGTGAACTGGCCGAGGAAGGAACCGATCGCGGTGCGCTTGGCACCGACGATGACGATATCGGACATGAAACCTCCACAAGATGTCGAACGGGAACGCCGGATATGGGGGCGGTACGAACGTGATGGAAGCGCACCGCCGAAACAGCGGGATTATGCGCGTGCCCTTGCGACGCGGCAATGAAGGGCCCATCGCCGTTGTCGTCGTCCGGAGTTCTTGTGACAGCGGCGGCTGCAGCCAGTCATCGGATAGTTGGCAGACCTTTCTGCAAGAGCGCTTTGTGCGGGAGCGGCTTCAGCCGCGACGATTTTTTCAGCGTGACGAGAATTGCGGCTGAAGCCGCTCCCACAAAATCGTTGGCGCCGATGCGTCGATTCATCGGCCCGAAGGTTGCGCAGGTCAGGACTTGCCGTGAAACAACTCGCGACCAATCAGCATGCGGCGAATCTCGTTCGTGCCTGCGCCGATTTCGTAGAGTTTCGCGTCGCGCAAAATGCGGCCCGTCGGGTATTCGTTGATGTAGCCGTTGCCACCCAGCGCCTGGATCGCCTCGAGCGCAACCTGCACCGCACTGGTCGATGCATGCAGCAGGCACGATGCCGGATCGATGCGCGATTTGATGTCGCGGTCGTAGTCCTGCGCGACCATGTAGGCGTACGCGCGCGAGGACTGCAATGCCGTATACATGTCGGCGAGCTTCGCCTGCATGATGCCGAACGTTCCAATGGGTGCGTTGAACTGCTTGCGCTCACGCACGTAGGGCAGGGTGGCGTCGAGCGCCGCCTGCATCAGTCCGATCGGTCCGCCTGACAACACGAGGCGTTCGGTGTCGAGCCCGCTCATCAGCACGCGCACGCCTTCGTTGACTTCGCCGACGCGGTTCGCATCGGGAATCTCGCAGTTGTCGAACACCAGTTCGCAGGTGTTGGAGCCGCGCATGCCGAGCTTGTCGAGCTTCTGTGCGGTCGAATAGCCCTTCATGCCTTTTTCGACGATGAAGGCAGTCATGCAGCGCGACCCGGCCGGTCGATGCGCGGTGCGCATGTAGACGAGCGCAACGTCGGCGTCAGGACCGTTGGTGATCCACATCTTGGAACCATTGGCGATCCACACGTCGCCCTTCAACTCGGCACGGCAGGTCATCGATCCAACGACGTCGGAACCGGCCCCCGGTTCGCTCATCGCGAGCGCACCGACGTGTTCACCGGAACACAACTTCGGAAGATACTTCTTCTTCTGTTCCTCGCTCGCATTCTTTGCGATGTTCTGCACGCACAGGTTCGAGTGCGCGCCGTACGACAGTCCGACCGAACCGGACGCGCGTGAGATCTCTTCCATCGCGACCAGATGCGCGAGATAGCCCAGATCCGATCCGCCGTATTCGCCGGCCACGGTCACGCCGAGCAGGCCCATGTCCCCGAATTTCTTCCACAGGTCGGACGGAAATGCATTGTCGCGATCGATCAGGTCTGCGCGCGGCGCGATTTCCTTCTCCGCAAACGCGCGCACGCTTTCACGCAGCAGGTCGATGTCTTCGCCGAGGGGGAACGGTTTCATGGGCAGCGCCGTGAGTCGGAGTTGGAATTCGGAGATTCGTCAGGCTGTCGCCGCGGGTCCGGCTGTGTCCGACAGGCCGGACGCGCTTGCGCGGCCGGCAGTCGGGGCGCCGGCCGCGCAAGCGCGTCCAGCCTACGACGCAGCGCCAGTCATTGTCCGCGCATGCGCCCGAGGAATCGCGGCCCGTTGTTGCCCATCGTCGGCAGCTTGATCTTGCCGATTGCGAGGATGCGTTCTTCGGCCATGCGGTCGGCGGCCTTGTAGGTCGGGATGCCGTCGCGCTCGGCGATCTGGAAGATGCGCGAGAGGTTGTGGTAGATGGTGCGCATCATGCGCATTGCGCGTTCGCGGTTGTAGCCGTCGATCTCCAGCGACACGTTCATCACGCCGCCGGCATTCACTGCGTAGTCGGGCGCGTACAGCACGCCGCGCTTCATCAGCTCGTCGCCGATTTCGTCGGTTGCGAGCTGATTGTTCGCAGCGCCACAAACGACCTTTGCCTTGATGCGGTCGATGGTCTTCTCGTTGAGCGTGCCGCCGAGCGCGCATGGGCTGTAGACATCCGCGTCGACGTCGTAGATCTCGTCGAGACCGACCGCGGTGCAGCCGTGGTCGTCGACCGCCTTCTGCACGAGTTCCTTGTTGATATCGGTGACGAACACCTTCGCGCCGAGCT
>NZ_JBDSWZ010000079.1:0-74744 GCF_039926425.1 Dokdonella sp. | reverse complement strand
AGCACATGGCGCGTCAGCGGGCAAATCGACGGCGTCGCGCACGCGCGGGTCGAACTGCGTGATCCGGCGGCGGCGGTCGTCGCGAGCACCGCCGTCGACGATGCCGGTCGCTTTTCGTTGCAGGCGTCGTCGAAAGCGCCGGGGCACGTGCTGTTTTCGCTGCGCGTACTCGATGACGCTGGTGCGCGAATCGACGAGTTTCCGGTTCCGTTGATCACGGTGGAGTCGGAGCCACTACGCGTGCTGTTGCTCGCAGGCGCGCCGGACCCGGAATTGAAATACCTGCGACGCTGGGCCAGCGATGCCGGCATCGTGATCGACAGTCGCGTTGCACTGACCGAAGGTGTTGCGCTGACCGAAGGTGTCACCACACTCGACGCGTCCGCATTGCAGAAAGCCGACATCGCGATCGTCGACGAACGATCGTGGGCCGCACTCGATGCGCCGCGCAGGGCGTTGCTGGTGTCCGCGGTGGGTGACGGTCTCGGATTGGTGCTGCGGGTGACCGGTCCGATCGATACCGGGGTGGCGTCGGAATGGGCCGCGCTTGGATTTGCGACGCGCGCAAGCGATGCACCGACGTCGGTGTCGCTCGCGCACGCATTGGGCACGGGCGATGCAACGCGGCGTTTCACACGGCGTGCCATCGAGGTCGACTCCGGCGATGCCGCGCCGCTGCTGCGTGCCGACGACGGCTCGGCGCTGGCGCTGTGGCGCGCGCGAGGGCAGGGACGTATCGCACTGTGGTGGCTCGCCGACAGCTGGACTCTCGCGACCACAGGCGATGCCGCGGTTTTCGCGACGCTGTGGGGCGACACACTCGGCACGTTGGCGCGTGCGCGCGCCGCATCCGACCATGCAGAAAATGTCGACGCGAGAGTCGGCGAGCGCGTCAGCTTGTGTGGTGTCGCGGCCGGCGATGTCGTCGAGAATGCGCAAGGCGAGCGCACCCCGCTCGTGATCGATCGAGCGTCCTCCGAAGACTGCGCCGGCTATTGGCCGTCCAAAGCGGGATGGCACACGTGGATATCGGGGGATGTCCGTCATCCGGTGTACGTGCGATCCGCGACCGAAGCGCTCGCGCTGGAACGCGCCGATGCCGCGCGCGCCACGAGAGCATTGATCGGCGGGCCAACCGGATCGTCTGCCGCCTCGACCCGCGCGACACCCATGCCACGCTGGCCGTTCTTCCTCGCGTGGCTGCCCCTTATCGCAGCGTTGTGGTGGATCGAACGCCGCGCGATCCGCCGCTGACACGGATCCGTCATCGCGATGGATTTGTCTGACACGCCTCATGCCCCCGAGCATCGTCGCGTAACGGGGTCGGTGCGTTCGACAACCAGCGGCGCGCCCAGGGGCGCTTGTCGCTGGTCGTGCCGGCGACGCTCGTCGTGATCGTCGTGCTGCTCAACACCGCGTTCAACTCGATGAGGCACGCGGCTCTGATCCTTGCCGATGTGCCGTTCGCGACCGCCAGCGGATTATGGCGTTGCCGATCACAGGTCAATCCCTGTCGGTCCCGTCCGCGTTCGGCTTCATGCGGTATTCGGCGTCGCGATGTTGAACTGCAGCGTGCTTGGATGGAGGAGCGCGCCACACGCCGTTTGCGTCAGTCGCCGGCGAAATCGTAAGGTCCGCCGCGTTCCAGCGCGCGACGATAGGCCGGGCGTGCATGGATGCGATTGAGCCAGTCCGTCAATCGCGGTCGCTGGGTGAGCGGCGAACGGCCTGCAGCGGCCGCTTCGATCGGAAAGCTCATCTGGATGTCGGCGCCTCCGAAGGACTCGCCGACGAACCACGGGTGTTTGCCGAGCTCGCTCTCCAGGTAATCCAGATGCAGCTTCAACTGCGGATCGATGAAGCTTTCGGTGACTTTTGCCGCGATTGCCCTGGCGATCGGGCGGACGAAGAATGGCGCCTTCGCGCTGCCAACGCGCTGGAAAATCAGCTTCAGCAGAAGCGGAGGCATGGCCGAGCCTTCCGCGTAGTGCAACCAGTAGTTGTAACGCAGGTACTCGGGCGTCCCGCGCGACGGTGCGAGTCGATCGTTGCCGTAGCGGTCGACGAGGTAGTCGACGATCGCTCCGGATTCGGCCAGTACCAGATCATCGTCGGTCACCACAGGCGACTTGCCGAGCGGATGGATCCGACGCAGCGATTCCGGCGCCAGCATCGTGACGGGATCGCGCTGGTAGCGAACGATGTCGTAGTCGAGACCCAGCTCCTCCAGCAGCCAGAGTACGCGCTGCGAGCGCGAGTTGTTGAGGTGATGGACGACAATCGCCATGACACATTTCCTGATCGGGGTGGCCGGTCACGACCGACGCGCAAGATCCGGATGGTACGCGAGGGTTCGGAGCGCGATGCTGACTCACCATTCATCCGCAAGGGCTCTTTCATGCATTTTCGAATCTCCGGACTTCCTGCCGAATCATTCGCTCATCTGTTCGCGCTGTCCGACGCCGAACTCGCCGACCACGCCGCGGTGCGCGAAATCGCAACCGGGGGCACTCCGTGCCGCATCAGCCTCACCGACGCGGAGCCGGGCGACCCCGTGATTCTCGTCAACTATCTGCATCAACCGGCGAACACGCCGTACCGCTCGCGTCACGCAATCTATGTGCGCGAAGGCGAAACCACCCATGACGCGATCGACGACATTCCCGACCAGTTGCGCCGACGCACGCTGTCTGTACGCGGTTTCGATGACGCGGGCATGATCACGCAAGCCGATCTGGTCGAGGGCGTGCAACTGGAAGGCCTCATCGAACGGTTTCTTGGCGATGCACGCACCCGCTACCTGCATGTGCATTTCGCGAAGCCCGGGTGTTACGCGGCGCGCGTCGATCGTGTCTGATCGATGCCGGCGCCGGCAACTCACGGGTCGCCGGGCGTGATGCGGGTCAGCGCCCGCGCGAGCCGGGCGCGCGGCGCCTTTTTCGCGCCGGTGTTTGACTCAACGGAAACCGCATCCTGTTCGGTCGCACGAAACGACTCGGCTTCAGCGAGCAACCACTCGCGGAACGCCTTGAAGCCTGCGTGTTCGCGCGACCGGTCCGGATACACGAGATAGTGCGCATAGCGTGCCTTCATGCGCTCCGGAAAAAGCCCCATCAGCCGCCCGCTTTCGATCAGCGGGCGCGCCATCGTCGCGCGCCCGAGTGAAATGCCCATGCCCTCGAGCGTGGCGCGCTGCAGGGTTTCCGAATCGCTGAACGTGACGCCAAATCGCGCAGGTGCCTCTCCACCGAATTGCTCGAACCAGCGAGGCCATGGATCATCCTCGCACAGCAGCGGCCACTGGCCGAGCTGGTCGAGACGTGGCCGCGCACGATCGGTGAAGAGCGCCGGGCTCGCGACGGGCGTCAGCCACTCCTCGAACAGCAATTCCGAGTGGAGTCCTTCCCACTCGCCGAGCCCGTAACGCAAGGCGGCGTCGAAACGACCGTCCGCGAAATCGACGCGTTCGATCGAAGAGTCGAGGTTCAGTTCAAGGTCGGGTCGCAACGCGACAAACCGTGGCAGTCGCGGCACCAGCCAACTGGATGCCATCGACGGCAGCGCGCTGAGACTGAGGGCCGTATGACGCCTGAGGGTCAGCGGACGCAACGCCAGTTCGATGGCGTCGAGATGTGGCGCCACTTTTTCGAGCAGGCAGGCTCCTTCCGCCGTCAGCTTCAAGCCGCGAGGGCCACGCAGGAACAGCGTGCAGCCGGTGCGTTGTTCGAGCAGGCGCACCTGATGGCTGAGTGCGCTCACGGTGAGATGAAGCCGCTCGGCGGCCCGCGTCATGTTCTGCGCGCGCGCTGCCGTCACGAACACCAGCAGCGCATTGAGTGGCAGACGTTCCATTTTCGATATTCCTCAAGTCTGCGTTATAAACATGTCGCTACTGCCGGTCATTTTGTGCGCCTATATTCCAGCTGCGCCAACAATATCGCAACCCGAGGAGAGAGTGTCATGTTGAGGGAATTGAACAGTATTGCGAAGGGTCTGCTGGGCCTGCACGGATATCCCCTGAATCCGCTTGGCGGACTCGGGCAGCCCGCCCCCGAGACTCAGACGGATTGCTGGACACACGCCCCATCGACGAATGTCGGGCCATCGGCCGCGGCTTTTGAGCCGGCAAAACAGGTCCACGCGCGCCCGAAATTCGCGTGGTGAGCAACCCATGACCTCTGGTGCAGTGGTACCCGCCAACGGCAGCGCAAGTGCATTGCCGCTGGTGGCCGCAGCGGTGACGGTGGTGCTCTGGTCATCGTCGTTTGCCGCGATCTCGTACGGCCTGCAGGTGTTTTCCCCGGCCGAGTTGTCGTTGCTGCGATTCGCGATCGCGTCGCTGTGCTTCGCGATCCCCGTCGCATTCGGCGTTGTCCGGCTGCCGCCACGCAGCGACTGGCCGGCAGTGGCGGTACTGGGGTTGATCGGAATGACCCTGTATCAGCTCACGCTCGGCTATGCGATGACCCGGATGCCGGCTGGCTCTGCAGCCGTCATCATTGCGCTGGCTCCCGGCGTGACCTCGGCACTGGCCGCACTCCGGCTCGGCGAGCACGTGACGCGTCGCATGATGGCGGGCCTCGCGATCGCGTTTGCCGGCGTCGTGCTGGTGGTGATCGGAAGCGGTCGCGAGCTGCGCTTCGAGCCGATGGCCCTTCTGGTCGTCATTTCCGTGTTCGCGACGAGCATCTATTTCGTCTGGCAGAAGCCACTGCTGGCACGCACCGATCCGCTCGGTTTCACGGCGCTCAGCATTTTTGCCGGGACACTGGGACTGTTGCCGTTCGCGCTGGGTCTTCCGGCGAAGTTGATCCTCGTACCCTGGCCTCAAATCGCATCAGCGGCTTACCTGGGTGTCGCGCCGACCGTGCTGGGCTATCTGTGCTGGAACTGGGCACTGTCGCGCGCGCCTGCCGCAACCGTGACGAGCTTCGTGTATGTCCAGCCTCTCCTCGCGAGCGTGATCGCCTGGTTCTGGCTGGGACAGACGCTCGGGCCACTGGCAATTGCCGGGGGCGTGCTTGCTGTCGGCGGCGTCGTGGTGACGATCCGTGGATCGCGCGTGCGCCCAATCAACTCGCGAAATCCGCACGAGCGCGCGCTGGAGACGGGTGCGTGCACCAAGGCGGTCTGACCGATGCATCCGTCGCCGAATGGTCCGGAGCAAAACACCATGCTGCATTGCGGTCTTTGGCAACCTGTAAGAACCAGCAGCTACACGAACGCCCTCATCGTCTGTGATCCTGTGTGTGCAGGATCTATGGATCGGTGCCCGACACGTTCGGGGGCGGATCAATAGGCGGCCCACGGATGGGCCATTTCTCCTGCTGGTTTGCAAAGGTCTCGCGAAATTCCCAATCGACCCCGACCATCGCATGCCTTGGCGTCCGGTGAGGGTAACGTCCGGCCTTTTTTGGCTCGGCACAGGAAGATCCCGATGACCAATATCCGCAGCTTCCACGGCTTCGCGCCGGAAATTTCACACCTTGCATATGTCGATCCGTCGGCCCAGGTCATCGGCCACGTGCAGATCGGCGACGACACCTCGATCTGGCCTTGCAGCGTGATGCGCGGAGACGTGCACGCCATTCGTATCGGGTGTCGCACGAACATCCAGGACGGGGCGCTTCTGCATGTCACCCACGATGCGCAGTTCACGCTGGGCGGGTTCGCGCTGACGATCGGCAACGACGTGACCATTGGTCACGGTGCGGCATTGCACGGATGTTCGGTGCAGGAGGCGAGCCTGATCGGAATGCGCGCGACCATCCTTGATGGCACGCTGGTCAAGCGTCACAGCATCATCGGTGCCGGAGCGGTCGTGACGCAGGGGAAGGTCGTCGGCGAGGGCGAGCTCTGGCTCGGCAATCCGGCGCGATACGTGCGCATGGTGACGACGCAGGAGATCGAGCAGATCTACTACACGGCGCGCCAGTACGTGGTGCTCGGCGCAAACTATCGCTCTGAAATTGCACCTGTACGCCCGAAGCTTTCACACGAATTCGACCGTCGGGCACTGCGCGTCTGAGCTCGGCGCGAGCGATCATCCATCGACGGTGAACAAGTTCGACTGCCTCGGTGCATCGTCGGGTGATACGAAGTTGGCCAGCCCGACGCCCACCAGGCGGTAGAGGCTGTCCGGTGGAAGATCCACCTGCTCGCGCAATCCGAGCGCGATCGAAACAAGGGCCTCCATCGAGCGCGTCGGGTGCTCCGGCGTTCGACTGCGAGTGAGAATTCGGAAATCGCGTGTCTTCAGCTTGAGGACCACGGTGCGGCCAATGCGTTCCTGCCTGGTTGCTGCGAGCCACACCTTCGTCGCAAGTTCGCGTATTGCCGGTTCCAGTTCGCACAGCGGCCGATCAGTCGCGAACGTGTCTTCAGAAGAAATCGATTGTGTCGGACGGTCCGCCGTCACTTCGCTGCGGTCGATGCCGTGGGCGAGCTCGGACAGGCGCCTTCCATAGCGTCCGAAACGCGCTTCCAGCGCATGCACGTCGAATGCACGCAACTCGCCGACGTGGCGAATCCCCATGGCCGCGAGCTTGCCGTCCATGACTTTGCCGACGCCATGGATGCGCGCGACCGGCAACGGCGTCAGAAAGTTGTCGACCTCGTGTGGACGAATGACGAAGAGGCCGTCCGGCTTGCGCCACTCCGACGCGATCTTGGCAAGGAACTTCGCAGGCGCGACGCCTGCTGATGCCGTCAGTCCGGTTTCCTCCCGGATTTGCTCGCGAATCCGTCGTGCGATCGCGGTCGCCGAGGGCAGCCCGGAATTTGATTCGCTGACATCAAGATACGCTTCATCGAGCGAGAGCGGCTCCACGCGGTCGGTCTGACGCAGCAGGATCTCCCGGACCTGACGGGAAACCGCCTTGTAGCGGACGAAATCCGGTGGAACGAAGATGGCGTCCGGACACAGCCGCTCCGCGCGCGCGGCGGGCATCGCCGAGCGCACGCCAAACGTTCGCGCCTCGTAGCTCGCGGCACACACGACAGAGCGTGCGCCTCGCCAAGCGACGACCACGGGTCTGCCGCGCAACGACGGATCGTCGCGTTGCTCCACGGAGGCATAGAACGCATCCATGTCGACGTGGATGATCTTGCGCTGCGGGATCACGTCGGAATGCATCGATCGTTTCATCGCGTCGCTGCTCATCGCCTATTTCCTACAGCGGGTGACGCGCATCGCGCATCGTCCCACGCCCCAGCCGCGCCCACCATGTCTGCATTGCTGAGGGAGTGGCTCGATGGGACGAACGGACAGGCACCTGCGCACGGGCGCGATCTGCTTCATCATGGTCTTCGCGCTGATCCACGCCGCATTCGCGCAGTCGATCTACAAGTGTCGCGACGCACGAGGCGGCACGGCGTACCAGGACCACGTGTGCAGCGATCCGTCGGGGCAGACACACATCGAGATTGCGCCTTCGCCTTCGTCGGCAGTTGCCGCAACCAGGGAGGTGGTTGCGTACACGTCCCCCGGAGATTCGACAATGCAGCGCGCACACGCGCGCGCATCATCGCGCGCCCGCCCCCGCGGGCATGAGGCGCTTTCCTACGAATGCCGCGCGGCGAACGGCGAAGTCTTCTACCGTCACTCGAGTTGTCCAAAATCGATCAGCACGCAGGATATCGCGCGCGCACAAAGCCGTGGAAAGCGTTCGGCCGGTGACGGGCGGGCAGAGGTGTCCGCAGTACCGCTTTCGCGGGCGGAAGCGTGCAGGCGACTCGCCGCGTCAGGCGGGCGTGCGGGCCACGCCCGCGACGAGCAGGTCTCCACGTACGAGCGCAACGCGGGTCGCGATCCGTGTCGACGCTCATGAACGTCGCGGGCATGCGTGCAGTCAGGCGCACCCCGGTTTAGCATGAACGCTTCGATTTTGCCGGAGTGCACCCGATGCTCGTCTCCCTTCGTCAGAGATTGATCCCGATTGCGATCATCGCAGCGATGACGGGGTGCTCGAAGGCGCCCGAAACACCTGGAGCGCCGACAGCTGCGCGACCGGTTGCGGACGCCTCTGTCGCTGAAGTTCGGTCGGCAAAGTCGCTCGAACTCTACCGCACGCTCGTGCACGACAAATCCTGGGACACGGCATCGCCGGTCGGGCAGGAAATCGTCATGAAATACCCGGGCAGCGCCGCCGCCGCGGAGGTCCAGAAATCGCTGGAAGGGACCATGGCGAACGCCGCCAGCGCCGCCACCCGGCGGCGCTTGAGCCAGTTGTGGAGTTATCAGACCGGAACCGAATCGGGCGGGACGCAGAGCACGGCATCGATCTACAGCAGCACTGCCGAGGGCGGTGACCGGGTGCGCCTGATTCTTCGCCGCCACTCCGCATGGGGTCAGAGCGCGTATCTGTTCGGAAGCGGAAAGGGATTCGAGTGCAAGGCGACGTGCTCGCTGTCCGCGCGCTTCGACGACAAGGCGCGCAAGATCACCGCGTATCGTCCGCCGACTGGCGAGCCGGCGCTTTTCATCAGCGACGACAAAGTGTTCATCGCCGCCCTGGACGGTATCACCAAGCTGTCGATCGACGTCCGCGAAAAAGGGAAAGAGCTGCGCACGCTGGTGTTCGAGGTCGGCGGATTCGATCCCCACAAATTTCTGCCGCTCGCGAAGAAATAGCGGATGCGGCGGCGCTGATCAAAAGAAATTCGAAACCGAGGCCACCGATCAGATCGCGGCCGGATCGCTGCTTTCAAGGGTGACGCCGGTCGCAACGATTTCATAGTGGCGTTTGGAAAGGATGCGCAACTCGCCACCGTCCGCGAGACACACCTTGACCAATCGTTCAATGTGCGCGTTCTCGTGACTGGCAGGTTCCGCGTAGACATGGATCTCGTAGTCCGCCCCGTCACTTCCGTGCGCGTGGTAAAGATGCTTGAGGACCATCGATGGAGAAACGGCTTTCATGCGGGGACATTGGCACGCCGTCGCTGAACAGTCGCACGGATCGGGATTGATCATGCCTGATTCGCGCAAACCGTCGTCGGACACGAAGCGACGCCGTCCGATGGCAGTGACTGGACGTGTGGAAAACTCACAGCTCGTGCCGATCGTTACGAGCTTTCCGGCCGAAGTCACCGAGGGCTGTCGTGTTCTGGTGCTGGGTACCATGCCTGGCGTGCGGTCGCTCGAGAAACAGCAGTTCTATGCGCATCCGCGCAATCTTTTCTGGCCGCTGATGGGCGAGTTCTTCGATGCGGGACCTGAGGTGCCCTATGACGCACGGCTGGCGCGGGTGCAGGCGTACGGCGTCGGGCTTTGGGATGTCCTGCGACAATGCGAACGAACAGGTAGTCTGGACGGCGCCATCCGCGCAGGCAGCGAAGTGCCCAACGACATCGGGGCGCTGCTGGAGCAGCACCCGACCATCGGCGCGATCGCGCTCAATGGCGCCAAAGCGGCCGACATGTTCCTGCTCAGGATCGCACCGATGATCGACGCCTCGCGGCTGGCGCGCATCGCGCTCTTGCCGATGCCCTCGACGAGTCCTGCGAATGCATCGCTATCGCTGTCGGCCAAGCGCGAGCGCTGGTTCCGACTACGACGCTGGCTCAGCGAAAACCACCGCGCGTGACCTGCGCATTCCAGATCGATGTGTCCCAACGAACGAATGGAGCGACATCAGTTTCCACTTGTTCAGGTGTGCTGGCAGACACTCCCGTCCCTCATCATCTACCCGGAGTTCATGTCATGCAGCGACGTTATCTTTCCGCACTGGGCGCCGCCATGGCACTGTCGATGGCTGCCTTCATTCCGCAGCAGGCCAATGCAGCGTCGGCCAATCTCGATTGCAAGATGAAGTTTTCCCTCACCGGCTGGTCTCTCATCTACAAGCACGCCGAAGGACACGGCACCGTGACCTGTGAGGACGGAACCTCGATGCACGTCGACATCAATGCGAAGGGTGGCGGACTGACCGTCGGCAAGTCGCACATCGACAATGGCAACGGCCGGTTTACCGACGTCCACAGCATCAACGACATTCTTGGCACGTACGCGCAGGGTGACGCGAGTGCAGGCGCTGTCAAATCGGGCACTGCGCAGATTCTGACGAAAGGCACCGTTTCTCTCGCGCTCGCTGGCGAAGGCGAGGGCGTTGAACTCGGCATCAGCGTCGGTGGCTTCACCATCTCGAAGGCGGCGCCAGCGCACAAGCACAAGTAAACGCATTCGCGACGCGCGATTCGACAGGCCGCGGCAGTGATGCCGCGGCCTGTGTCGTTTGGGCCATTGACGGGCCGTGCCTCACTGGACGAGTCTGCGCCGTCTCCTTCCAAACCCAGTGCTTCCATGAAGAACGTCTTGCGCGGTTTCCTGTTGATGCTGGTGCTGCTGATCGGCACGACGTTTGTGCATGCGGCGGATGCGCCCTTGAATCGAGACTTGCCGCCCGGATTGCAGATCCCGCCCGCGGCGCGTCCCGGACCGTCCTTCGACGTGGACAAGGCGACGGCGGCGTACCTCAACCTGCTTTCACCCGAGCAACGCGCCTCGTCCGACGCGTATTTCGAGGGTGGCTATTGGCTGCAGTTGTGGGGTCTTCTGTATGGGCTGGTCATTGCGGCCATCTTCCTTTGCACCGGTCTTTCACGCGGAATGCGCGATTTCGGCGAGCGGATGAGTCGCCGGCCGTGGCTGCAAACCTGCATCTACGCGCTGCTGTGGCTGCTGGCGGGTTTCGTGCTGGGTTTGCCGCTGTCCATCTACGAAGGCTTCTTGCGCGAACACCAGTACGGACTTGCGACGCAGGGTTTTGGCGGCTGGTTCGGCGACCAGCTGAAGGCATTGATGGTGTCGCTGATCCTGGTGCCGCTGGTCATCGCGCTGCTCTATGCGTCTGTTCGCCGCGCCGGTGCGCGCTGGTGGGTGTGGGCCGGCGGCGGCGCGTTCGTGCTGATCCTGTTCGTGATGATGTTCGCGCCGGTGTTCGTCGAGCCGCTGTTCAACAAGTACACGCCGCTGCGCGAAGGCGTCGCGCGCCAGGCGGTGCTGTCGATGGCACGCGCAAACCGGATCCCGACCGACAACGTGGTCGAGTTCGATGCTTCGCGACAGACCACGCGGGTCAGCGCCAACGTGGCCGGCTTCGCAGGGACCACACGCGTCGCGTTGAACGACAACCTGCTCGACAAGACCTCGCAGCCGGAAATCAAGGCGGTGATGGGGCATGAGATGGGTCACTACGTCCTCAATCACGGGTTGCGCAACAGCGTGTACATCACCTTGGTGATCGTGTTCGGGTTCTGGTTCGTCCATTGCGTGTTCGACCGCCTGCTCGCGCGTTGGGGTGGCCGGCTGGGATTGCGCGATCGCGGCGACGTTGCTGCGTTAC
Source organism: Dokdonella sp. (assembly GCF_039926425.1). Taxonomy (GTDB): domain Bacteria; phylum Pseudomonadota; class Gammaproteobacteria; order Xanthomonadales; family Rhodanobacteraceae; genus Dokdonella_A. Next base: position 63,399 of record NZ_JBDSWZ010000079.1, on the reverse strand, counting down.
CACTCGCAATCGCCATCCTCTCGGTGTTTTTCTTTGCCGCAACGCCACTTGTCAATTCAATCATCCGGCAGATGGAAGCGGAAGCCGACGCGTTCGGACTGAACGCCGCACGCGAACCGAACGGTTTCGCGATGGCTGCGATGCGTCTGTCGGCGTATCGCAAGTTGCAACCCGGCCCGCTCGAGGAAATCCTCTTTTATGATCATCCGAGCGGATACCAGCGCGTGCATGCCTCGATGCTGTGGCTGAAGGAGAACCAGGACAATCCGACAGCCAATGCGCCGCTTCCGACTCCGGCGTCCGCCGCGCCCGCAAAATAGCGGGTGTCCCGCAGGAGCGTGGCGACGAGTCGCTGGCGGGTATGATGCGCGCGTCGTCGGGCCCGCGAGTCCGATATCGGAGTCCACGCCATGGTGCGTATTGTTTTCGCCGCGATCTTCGGCGGACTGTTGATGTTCGTCTGGGGTGCCGCTTCGCACCTCGTGTTGCCGTTCGAACGCGAGGCACTCAAGCCGTTGCCGAACGAAGAGGCCATGCTCAAGACACTGGGCAGCGATCTGCCGGCGGAGGGAATGTATGTTTTCCCCTGGACGGACATGAGCGGAAAAGCGACAGCGGAGCAGCAAAAGGCCTACCGGCAGCAGATTGCTGCGGGTCCATCAGGCGTGTTGATCTTCAAGCCGAACGGTGGCGAGGCGATGTCTCCGCGTCAGCTCGTGACCGAGTTTGTCTCGAACGTGCTGGCCGCATTGTTCGGCGCGCTGCTGCTGGTCCAGCTGCCGGGCGGTTTCGCACGTCGGGTGTCGTCGATGGCCTCCATCGGCATCGCCGCGTGGCTGTCGATCTCCGTGTCGCAATGGACGTGGTACGGTTTTTCGTCGTCGTTCGCGATCGGCGATCTCGCCGACCAGGTCGGCGGTTGGTTGCTGGCGGGAATCGGAATGGCGGTGCTGCTGAAGCCTCGGCGCGTGCGAACGTTCTGATTTGAAGGTCCTGGCTCGCCGGATGCACCCTGATATCCGCATCTGGCCGATCGAAGGGCCGCGCACGCCGCCGATCAACCCGCGACAACGCTGACCTCGGTCGCGCGCTACTTCACAGCCAGACCGGGCACAGGCAATTTCCGTGAGCGCCATTCCGCCTCACGATCGGGCTTCCCCCAAGCCTTGTAGAGGTCAATGTAACTGTCGACGACTTCCTGACTGCGCGGATGCTCGGCGCCGTAGCCTGGCGCGGCGGTGAAGACGGCCCACGCGCGGTCGAGCTGCTTCTCGGCGTCGGCGTAACGGTGTTGCAGGATGAGGATCTTGGCGAGACCGCGAAACATCGCCGCGCGATAGGGATTGTCGCCGAACGCCTGGTCGGCGTGGTCGACGACGAAACGCGCGTGCTGCTCGGCCTCCACCAGATCACCGGCATCGCCGAGCATCGCGGCGAGGTTGCCTTCGGCCATCAACGTGCGCGGCGCATCGGGGCCATACAGCTTGCGCGCAAGTTCCAGCGCACGCAGATACAGCGGGCGCGCTTCGTCGTAGTGGTTGGCGTAGCGCAGCGCGCTGCCGAGATTCATCACCACCACGAGTGTGCGCGGATGGTCCGGACCATAGACTTTCTCGACCAGCGGCAGCAGCGGCTTGAGAAGTGCTTCGGCATCGGCATAGCGCTCCTGCTCATTCGACAACACGCCGAGCGTCACCAGAACGCCGATGGTCTTGATGTCTTCGGCGCCATACAGCTGGCGGTACTTGTCGACCAGCGCCTGCAGGAGGGTCCGTGCGACGTCGAAGCGGCCGGCGATGAACTCGGTGATCCCCAGCCCCTGAACGCTGTCGAGCGTATCCGGATCGTCATCGCCGAATGCGTCTCGCTGTGCTGCCAGCACATGCTCGAAACGCGCGCGTGCGGGTTCGATCTTGCCGGAGTCACGTTCGAGCGCTGCAAGATGATTCTCGACTGCGAGTCGTACGCGATGGTCGGTCGGCAATACTGAAACCTGCCCCAGCGATTCCTCCGCCATCGCGAGCGCTTCCTTCGTATGGCCTGCTCCGTTGAGGGCGAGGGCTCGTGCGCTCGTGATTTCTCCGACGAGCCCTCCCGAAAGCAGCGCGGCGCTCGCGCTCGACAGCGCTGCCGCATAGTGGGCATCGGCAAGAGCGAATTCGCCCAGTGATGCATAGCTGTCGGCAATCGTCCGATCAATGTCGGCCCGGACATCCGGTTGCCGAGCGAGCTCGCGCCCGGCTCGTTCTGCAGCGGAATCGAGGATCGTCCGCATCAACCGATTGTCCATGCCACGCGCCCGATCCGGATCGATGCCCGCCAGCATGCTGCGCACGAACCCGGCGACACGTTCGGACTTCGCCGCCTCGCTGCGCGCGATGTCCGCAGACTGGCGCGCCCGAGACAGCCCGTGCAGTGCCAGTGCAGCGCCAACGACCAGCGCCGCGCCGACCATGCCTGCAGCAGCAAGGCCAAGGCGATGGCGTGCGCCGAACGTGCGAACGAGATACGCGCGCGTTTGCGGCATCGCCTTGACCGGACGTCGTTCGCGCAGGCGTTGCAGGTCATCGGCGAGCGCGGCGGCGGAGTCGTACCTCGCAGCACGATCCGCCGCCAGCGCCTTGCGCAGGATGGCCCTCAGTTCCGCCGGCAAGCGGTGCGCCGCGGCGATCAGCGCAAGTGCATTCGGACTCGTTTCGCCAATGTCCGCATCGCTCGCGAGGGCGGTGAGCAAGGTTTCGTGTGGCGCTCGCGCCGAGCGATGGGCGTGTGCGGTCAGCGCGCGCGCGTCGGAATCGGTCAGCACCTCGCACAGCATCACGCCGAGCGCGTAGACATCGCTGCGCGTGTCGATGTCCCGATGCCGTCGCCCGGCCTGTTCGGGGCTCATGTAGATCTCGGTACCGGCGCGGTCGGCACCGGTGGCCGAGACGGTGGCGCCGTCGGCGGAAACGCTGCCGCCGATCGCGATGCCGAAGTCGATGATTTTCGGAAGCGGTTGCCGATCGACACGGCGTACCAGCACGTTGGCCGGTTTCAGGTCGCGATGGATCACGCCTTTCTGGTGTGCGTGCTGAACGCCGTTGCAGACGCGCGTGAACAGCGCGAGTCGCTCGTCGCGCGTGAGCTTTTCCTCGCGGCAGAACTGGGTGATCGGGCGGCCTTCGACCACTTCCATCGCAAGGTACGGATGGCCCTGCTCCGTGGTTCCCGCATCGAACACCTGGGCGATCGCGGGATGCTGCATCTGCGCGAGCGCCTGGCGCTCGACATCGAAATAGGCGCGTGCCAGGGGGCTCGCCACCTGCTCGCGGATCAGTTTCAGCGCGACATCGCGGCGCACGGGGCGGGTTTGTTCGGCGAGGTAGACACGTCCCATGCCGCCCTCGCCGAGCACGCGGCGGATCACGTAGACGCCGAGCACGGCGCCGGCCGGAAGTTCGGTGCCGGCGTCGGCAACACTGAGAGGGATCTGCGCTTCGGTCGCGTCGTCTGCGGGCGAATCGGGTCGATGCATGTCCACGGACTCCTGTTCCGCCAATGACGATCGGCGGACTGCGCGCCCGCCGGTCACCCGCGCAGGCGCAATATACAGAAGGTCGGCGAGCGCTTCGCGTGCATGACTGAACAACGCGGCGATTGTCGCGCGCGTCATCCTCCGGGATTGGTAGAATCGTCCCGCCCGAGCTCATCCATCCGGAACGAATGAATCCAGCCGACCGCGATACCACGCAGCGGCGCACCCTGCGCGTTTCGCGAGGTCAGGACGCGCGCGACGCGTCGACGTCGGCATGCCTCGTCGTGCTGCAGGGACAGCGGCTGGGACAGCGGATCGACATCGGCGAAGCTCCGCTGATCATTGGCCGCGCACCGGACTGCGACTTCCAGGTGATGGAGCGCAGCATCTCGCGCCAGCATTCGAAGATCTGGCGCGGACCTTCAGGGTATCGCGTCCAGGATCTCGATTCGACCAACAAGACCCTGCTCAACGACCAGCCGATCATCGAAGCCGAATTGAAGGACGGCGACCATGTGACGATCGGCAATTGCGTGTTGAAGTTCATGGAGCGGTCGTCGGTCGAGGCGCGCTACCACGAGGAGATCTACCAGCTGGCGACGATCGACCCTCTCACCGGGTTGTCGAACCGCCGCCATTTCCTCGAATTGCTCGAACGGGAACTCGCGCGGACGGCGCGGCACGAACGTTCTCTTGCGCTGCTGATCCTCGACCTCGACCATTTCAAGTCGATCAACGACCGCTACGGCCATCCTGCCGGCGACGTGGTGCTCAAACGCGTGGCGGCGGTGCTCAAGATCAACACGCGCGAGGAATTCGTCGTCGCGCGCATCGGCGGCGAGGAATTCGCCGCCGTGTTGCCCGAGCACGATCTCGTGCAAGCCACGGCCTACGCGCAACATCTGTGCGAAGGCATCGCGGCGCTCGAGCTGGGAGACGAGGTCGAGTTGGAGCACGTCACCGCGAGTATCGGGGTGGCGGTGTGGCGTGACGGGATGAAAATCCTCGGTGATCTGCTCGCTGCCGCAGACGCGCAGCTTTACCGTGCCAAACAGGGCGGACGCAATCGCGTGTGTACGGCGGAAGCGGAGTAGCAGGCGGCACCCCGCGCGATACGTTTCAAGCCGATGCGCGGCACCGCGGCGGGCTGCGCGCTGCGCCGCCCGCCCTCACTGCGACGTCGTCAGGTCCACTCGGTCAACCCTTCGATCCGATACAGCGTCGTCCAGCTGGGCCGGGCCTTGACGCGCTGCGCGAGCGCGGCGAGTGCGGGCCATTCGATCGCGCTGCGCGGCATGTTGCGTGACCAGCGCATCAGCATCGTGGCGTACAAGTCGACCATGCTGAAGTCGCCACCCAGCATCCACGGTCCATTCACCGCGAGATGCGCGTCGAGCCTCGCCCACACGGCTTCAATGCGGCGGCGGGCGAATTCCTTGGAGTCGTGTTCGTGCTCGGCGGGCGCGAAGTCCCGTGCGTAAAACCACTGTCGGAAAGCCGGTTGCAGCGTGTTCGCCAGATGCAGCATCCACTGCAGGTAGGCCGGCCGCCCTGAAGATCCCGGGGCTGGCGCAAGCGCTGCTTCCGGGTGGCGTTCTGCGAGCAGCAGCAGCAGCGCGGCGCATTCGTAGACCGGTTTTCCGTCGACGACCAGCGTTGGCACCGTGCCGTTCGGATTCAGTTGCAGGTAGTCGGCGCTTTTGTGTTCGTTCGAGTCGAGATCGAGTTTGCGGAGCGCGTGCGGCGCGCCGATTTCGAGCAGTGCCTGATGCACCGCCATGCTGGCAGTTCCAGGCGAGTAGTACAGGATGTACATCGAATTCTCCGTGCAGGCGGACGCAGCGAATCGCCACGCGTTTGCTCAGCGGCGAGCATAGCGAGGTCACCGCAGCCCGTGCGAGCGCCGGATGGCGCGCGATGGACGGAGCCATCCGCGTCGCACGGGCCCGAATCGCGGTTCGCAGCATGACGCGGCCCCTGCAAATCGGCGAAACTCGCCAACCCGCATCACGATCCCGGAGCAAGCATGGCCGTACAGGAAGCGAAGGTGCCGGACATCGGCAACTACCCGAACGTTCCCGTCATCGAAGTCCTGGTCAAGGTCGGCGACACGGTGACGCGCGACCAGGGTCTGGTCACGCTGGAATCGGACAAGGCGACGATGGAAGTGCCGGCGCCGTTCGATGGCGTGGTGAAGGAAGTGAAGGTGAAGGTCGGCGACGAAATCGGCGAAGGCTTCGTCGTGGCATTGATCGAAGCCGCCGATGCCTCCCCGTCGAAGTCGGCGCCCGCAGCGCCGCCCACCTCGTCGCCACCCCCCGCGCCCGCTGCGCAACCGGCTGCCGCCACGTCGCCGTCCAGGTCGGAACCGCCGCCCGCGGCTCCGACATCCGCGCCGTCCGTCGACGACCGGTCGGGTGTCGACCCGGAGGCGGCCGGTCCACGTTCGCCGCCGGTGCCGTTCGATGCCAGTACGGTCATGCCCGACCAGGTGCCGTATGCGAGTCCGGCAGTCCGCTTGTTCGCACGTGAACTTGGCGCGGATCTCGCAAAAGTCGTCGGCACCGAGCGCAAGAGCCGCATCTCGAAACAGGACGTGCGCAATTTCGTGAAGGCGGCACTCACCGGCGGTGGTGCGTCGCGCGCGCCGAGTGGCGGCGCGGTCGGTGGCGGGCTCAATCTGCTGCCGTGGCCGACCATCGATTTTGCCAAGTTCGGTGCGGTGGAAAGCAAGCCCCTGTCGAAGATCAAAAAGATCGCCGGCGCCAATCTCGCGCGCAACTGGGTGATGATTCCGCACGTCACGCAGCATGACGATGCCGACGTGACCGAGTTGGAGCAATTGCGTGTCGCGTTGAACAAGGAAAACGAAAAGGCGGGCATCAAGCTGACGATGCTCGCGTTCCTGATCAAGGCCGTCGTCGCGGCTTTGAAGAAATATCCGGACTTCAATGCGTCGCTCGACACGACCGGCGACAACCTGATCCTGAAGAAGTATTTCCACGTCGGCTTCGCCGCGGACACGCCGAACGGCCTCGTGGTTCCGGTGCTGCGCGATGCGGACAAAAAGGGCGTGATCGAGATCGCGCAGGAAAGCGGTGATCTCGCGAAGAAGGCGCGCGACGGCAAGCTCGGGCCCGCCGACATGTCGGGCGGATGCTTCTCGATTTCCAGCCTCGGCGGTATCGGCGGCACCGCATTCACGCCGATCGTCAACGCACCCGAAGTCGCGATCCTCGGCGTATCCAAATCCGCGATGAAGCCGGTCTGGAATGGCGACGCGTTCACGCCACGCTTGATCCTGCCGCTGTCGCTGAGCTATGACCATCGCGTGATCGACGGTGCCTCCGCAGCACGGTTCACGGCGTATCTGGCGCAGGTACTGGCGGACATGCGGCGCGTGCTGCTCTAACCGACGTACACGATGGCCGCCGACGGCACCAGCAAGATCGAGAAAGCCCGCGACGATGCCGTGCGCGGGTGGAACGACGTTCTCGACAGCGGCAACGCGATACTCGATTTCAAGCTGATCCACGTGGCCGGTCTCGAGATCACGGTCGGCGCTCTCGTCGGCGCTGCGCTCATCGTGCTGCTGACCGTGCTGGTTTCCCGCGTCGGGCAGCGAGCACTCGATCGCTATGGGCGCAGCCACGCGAGTGCCAATCGTGCGACGTTGTACACGCTGTCGCGCATGATGCATTACCTGCTGCTGGCGATCGGCGGCATCTTCGCGCTGAGCGTTGCCGGCATTCCGGTGGCTCGATTTGCGGTGTTCGCCGGCGCGCTCGGCGTCGGTCTTGGATTCGGCCTGCAAGCGATTTTCAACAATTTCGTGTCCGGCTTGATCCTGTTGTTCGAGCGGACGCTGCAGGTCGGCGATTTCGTCGAACTCGCATCCGGCGTGCACGGCACGGTGCACGACATCCACATCCGCGCGACGCGCATCACCACCAACGACAACATCGACATCCTCGTGCCGAATTCCGAGTTCGTGAACGGGCGGGTGGTGAACTGGACGCTGCGCGATGTCTCGCGCCGGCTGAAAATTCCGTTTGGAGTTGCCTATGGAAGCGACAAGGAACGCGTCAAGAAGGCGGCGCTCGAGGCGGCGGTCGAAGTGCCTTTCACGTTGACTCAGGAAGGCGATCGTCGCCCGCAGGTCTGGCTGACCAGGTTCGGTGACTCGGCGCTGGAGTTTGCACTCGTCGTGTGGCTGACCGCCGAGGCCACCCGACGCCCGGGCTCGGTGACGGCTGCTTACAACTGGGCGCTCGAAAGCGCGCTTCGCCGGCACGGTATCGAAATTCCATATCCGCAGCGTGACCTGCACGTGCGCAGCTGGTTCGGACTTTCCGGCGCCCAGGGCCGCGATGCCGCGCAACAGGCGGGGCAAGGCGCGGACGACCCGTTGTCTGCGCACGAGCGCGCCGCGCTCGGCGAAAACGATGCTGCGCACGACGTCGATCGCGACATCGCGGAAAATCAGCGCACGGTGGCCCCACGAACGGATGCGGACCAACGCCGCTAGTACCGACCGGACTTTCAAGGAATACAACATGAGCAACACGATCGAAGTCAAAGTCCCCGATATCGGCAATTTCACCGGCGTCCCGGTCATCGAAATTCTGGTGAAGGTTGGTGACACCGTCGCCAAGGACCAAGGGCTCGTCACACTCGAATCGGACAAGGCAACGATGGAGGTGCCGGCGAGCGTTGCCGGCGTGGTGAAGGAAATCCGCGTCAAGCTCAACGACGAAGTGGCCGAAGGCGCCGTTGTGGTGGTGATCGAGACGCATGCCACCAGCGACGTTCCTTCCACTACGGAGCGGGGGAAGGTACCGAACGCGGAAGGGGGCGCTTCTGCATTGACGAGTCCGCCCGAAGAAAAGAGCGCGCCTCATGCACCCGTTTCCGCGGCGTCCGCCGCTGGCGAGGGAGTCGACGAAAAATCCGCGGCGCGAACGTCGAACGCTGCCGTGTCGTCCGGCCGCAAGGCGGACATCGAATGCCAGGTCGTCGTGCTCGGTTCGGGTCCGGGCGGTTACACCGCCGCATTCCGTGCGGCCGATCTTGGCCAGACGACGGTGTTGATCGAACGCTACGCCGCGCTGGGTGGGGTGTGTCTCAACGTCGGATGCATCCCGTCGAAGGCCTTGTTGCACGCGGCGCGCGTGATCGACGAGGCGGCGCACGCGTCGGAGATCGGCATCACCTTCGGCACGCCGAAAATCGATCTCGACAAGCTGCGCGCGAACAAGGACAAGGTCGTCGCGCAGATGGTCGGCGGACTCGCCGGCATGGCGAAGCAGCGCAAGGTCACGATCGTGCAAGGCACGGGAACGTTTCTCTCGCCGAACGAGATCGAAGTGACCGTCGAGGGCGGCACGACGCTCGTGCGATTCGAACATGCGATCATCGCGGCCGGCTCGCAGGCTGTGAAACTGCCCGGATTCCCGTGGGACGACCCGCGCATGATGGATTCGACCGACGCACTGATGCTCACCGACATTCCGAAACGACTGCTGGTCGTCGGCGGCGGCATCATCGGTCTTGAAATGGCCTGCGTGTACGAAGGGCTCGGCAGCGAAGTCACTGTCGTCGAACTGATGGACCAGCTGATGCCCGGCGCGGATCCGGATCTCGTGCGCCCGTTGCAGCAGCGCCTCGCCAAACGCTACGCCGGCATCCATCTCAAGGTGAAGGTCACGAAGATCGACGCCGAGAAAAAAGGCCTGAGGGCAATCTTTGAAGGGGACAAGGCACCCGAGCCGCAACTTTATGATCGCGTACTGGTCGCCATCGGGCGTTCCGCGAACGGAGGCAACATCGGCGCGGACAAAGCGGGCGTCGCGGTGACCGATCGCGGGTTCATTCCGGTCGACACGCAGATGCGCACCAACGTGCCGCACATCTTCGCGATCGGCGACCTCGTCGGTCAGCCAATGCTTGCGCACAAGGCGACGCACGAAGGAAAGGTCGCGGCGGAAGTGTGCGCTGGGCAGAAGAGCGAATTTGTCGCGCGCGTGGTGCCGAGTGTGGCCTACACCGATCCGGAAATCGCGTGGGTCGGCGTCACCGAAACCGAAGCGAAGAAGCAGGGAATCAAGTACGGCGTTGGCAAGTTCCCACACGCCGCATCAGGTCGCGCGGTCGGCATCGGACGTACCGAAGGCTTCACCAAACTGCTGTTCGACGAGGAGACACACCGCGTGATCGGTGGCGGCATCGTCGCTCCGAACGCCGGCGATCTCATTTCAGAAGTCGCGCTGGCGATCGAAATGGGCTGCGAGGCGGCGGACATCGGACTCACGATCCATCCGCATCCGACATTGAGCGAATCGGTCGGGATGGCGGCGGAGATTTACGAAGGGACGATCACGGATCTTTACATTCCGAAGAAGAAGTAGCGCTATGCGCGAGTCGATTCGGGCAAACTGGTGGCCGCCGATATTTGTCCTGGCAATTTGCGCCACTGGCAACGCGGCCACTGCGGTGATAGCGAACGAGCCAGCATGTACGGAACCGAGTTATTTGAAGTTGCGGCCGCCCAGATATCCGAGCTCCGCAGCGCAAAGACATGCCGAAGGTAAAGCAATTGTGGCGGTCAAAGTGGGCGCTGACGGTGTGCCCACGGATCTACGGATCGATGTCAGTAGCGGCGATGAGGAACTTGATGGCGCGGCGCTTGCCAGCGTCGCAGAGTGGCGATTCAATCCGCGCCGTTGCAACGGACACCCCTTCGTTTCAATGGCCAAGGTGCCGGTCGATTTTTCCCTCGCAGATGGATTGATCGAGCCAAAAAACGCGTTTCAAGTAGTCAGAGATGATGAAGCCCTGGAATTTCAGACCGTCGAGAAAGAACTCACCTATCTGCGCAGCGCTTCGGATATCCGCGAGCGTCGGACACAAAACGGATCTTTGTTTGTTCGCGAGGAAAGTACTCGCCGTTGGATTTTCGTCGAAGAAAGCATGCAGCTCAGGACGGAAGGCGTCAGTAGCCCCGGTCAGGCGATCATTCGAACACGACTGCGACCGCGCATGGACGTTTTCGAAGGGCTTTACGCTTTCGCCTGTGGTGGTCAGAAGGCGTGGTGCGATGCCATCCTGCAGACTCAGATCGCCGATTTGCTTGACCATCCTCCGCCGCCTCCGCCGCCAGGGTTTGCGGATTGAGCTGGGGGGCTGGAGTGGGCGAACCGAGCCTCCCAAGGTCGTGATCCGTCCTGATTTGGCGTGGCTCAGATTTGGCCAACCCGCGAAGCGACCACCACAATATCAAGATGCTGGAAAATCGTCGCAGCTTACGTGGCTCTGGCCAATCCGACGACGCGGAGCTGGATAATTATTCGTTCGTACGCTCCCACAAAAGCGCCCCCTTCCGCCCTCCGGGCACCTTCCCCGCTTTCGCAGGGGAAGGGACAAATTCGCTTGTTCTGTTGAGCGATGTGCCGATCAACGACTGGTGATATCGAATCCGTCGACGAAGATTGCGTCGCCGCTTGCCACGCACATGCCTGGCACCCGCGCATGCGTCAGCGCGACATCGTCGACGAACCAGCCGGCGCCGTTGGTGTTGGCATCAGAGCGGTACAGCCAGCGCAGTTTCACGGTCTGGCCGGCGTAGGACGAAAGATCGACCTGGTAGGGACTCCACGTGAACTGGCCGGTGCCGGTGAAGACGCCGGCACCCGCAGCGATTCCGCAGAGCGAGCCATTGCTGCTGCCGATCGTTCCCGGGTAACCGCCGGTCGGGGTCAGACGCGCCCAGCTGCCGCCATCGTCGGTCGACACGTCGATCACGCCACCGTCCCAACCCGACTGGATGTCCCACACCGTCCAGAACGACAGCTGCGACGACTCGCCTGCGCTGAGTTCGAGCGCCGGCGTGACCAGCGTGACGCACAGATTGTTTGCGGCGGTGGACCAGAAACTCTGCGTGCCGGTATGGAAGCGCGCAGTCGATGGATGCCAGCCGGCGTGTTCGACCTGGTCCGGCAAGCGGCCCGCCACGTCGGTCTCGAGCGGCGGATCGCCGGGCTCGGAACCGCTTGCGAACGCTCCGTCCGCTGCGGGGCCTGTCGGCGTCACGCGCAGGCGGATGAGGTTGTCGTCCTGCGCGCCGTTCGAGGAGTCGAGTGCGCGCACCGCATAGTACTGCGCGATGCCACTGCCCACTGACGTGTCGACATAGGCAAGATCGACGATGTCTTGCGCAATCCGGTTGTCCGGAGCAGGCGCGAAGTCGGACGTGGCTCCGCGGTGGATCGCGTAGTGCGCATCGTTGCCGCATGCCGGCTCAGCCTGCGCCCACGTCAGTGCGACGCTGCACGTCGCGGTGCCGCCGTTGTCCGCCGTGGCGATTCCGGCGAACAGCGGCGGCGCGGTGCAGCTGCCGCTGGTCTGTGCCTCGACGCACGACGACGCGGTCGACGCGCACAGTCCGGTCGCATCGCGCTCGATCACGCGATAGCCGTAAGTGACCTGACCCGACGGATCGGTGTCGGAATACGCAGGCGTCGTCAGATTTTCGGCGATCGACTGGAAGCTTTCCGCACAGCCACCTTGGGCGCGTTCGACGCGATAACTCGCCCCGCTCGCGGCGGATGCATTCCACACGAGATCGATGCGGTGGTCGCCATTCGCGGTCGCCACGACCCCGCCCGGTGTTGCCGGCGTGTCACACAGGCGGGGTTCGAGAACGAAGAAACCTTCGTCGATGCCGGTCGCGATCACCAGGCCGCTGCCCGGGAACCGGTAATTGTTCCAGCTGCCGTTGAACGCGGCGCTATTTCCCGCCGGGAACGTGTCGAAGAACGCCACCTCGGTCATCTGCGCTTGCGAGAGGTTGTCCATGCGGAGAATGCGCACGCCCGCTTCGTAGTTGGACTGGTACAGGTACTGGCCGTGCACGTAGAGGTTGTGGTCGATCACGCCGAGCGGACTCTCGTGATGACCCACCAGCACCGGTGCGTCGAGGTCGGACACATCCCACACGTAGGTCCACGCATTGTGTCCGCTGTTTTGCTCGTCGAGCTCGTCGTCGACCAGGAGATAACGCTGGTCGTCGGTCAGCCAACCCTGGTGCGGATACGAAGCGCCATCGTAGGTGACGGAGGCGAGCGTGTGCGGCGCGCTCTTGTCGGTCACGTCGACGATTGCGACCTTCTGCCTCGGGCCGTTTGCGTTGATGCAGATGTCGCGGCCGGCGTGTGCCGTGTCGGGTCCGGTGTAGACGAAACACTGCGACTCGTGCGTGTAGCCTGCATCGTTGACGCAACCGGCGAAGACCGGTTCGTCCGGAATGTGGATATCCAGGATCTGCAAGCCGCCGGTATGCGAATCGCCGGGGCAGGTGATGTCGCTGCCGGCAATCGATGCGAATCCGGTCGATTCGTTGATCGAGATCGTGTGGCCGCGCCCGAATGCGCCGTAGTGTGCGGTCTCGGTGAACGTCTGTGGCGTGGTCACGCCACGCAGCGCATCGAGGTCGAACACCTGCATGCCGTGCGCGCCGTCGTTGTCGGCGACGATGAACGCATGACCCTGGTAGACGCGCACGTCGCGCCAGATGGAGCTTCCGGTATGCGTTGGCAGCTTGCCGAGATAGCGCGGCACGTCCGGGTTGGAGAGGTCGTAGAACACGGTGCCGTTGTCGGCGCCGACCAGCGCGTATTCGATGCCCGATTCGGGATCGGTCCAGCCCCACAGGCTGTTGGTGCTCGACGCGGCGAATGCCGATACCGGCACGAACGCGCGCAGGTCGACGTTAGAGCAAGGGTAGGGTCCGGCCATGCCGGCGACGCACGGCGTCGCGCTCAGTGGGGCGAGCGGCATCGGCGACGCGGGACGGGCGGCGAGCAGCGCCCGCATTCCGCGATCAGGATCCGCGTCCGCCGCCACAGCGAACCGCCCACTGCCGAGCAGCAGGAACAGGAACGGCAGTGCGGCGCAAAGTGCGCTTCGAACAGACATCGGCTTCTCCCCGGAAGATCGACAGGACGTCGAAAGTCCGAAGTCTAGCGCCCGCACACGCGGTGTGGCATCGGACCGTGTCGTTGCGGTCACCGGCGCAGCAAGGCGAGGTCGATCAGCGGTGGCCGGCGTTTGGATCGGGTGTCGCTGCCGAGTCCGATGGCGGCAGGATCTGCTCCGCTACCTCGTAGTGCCGCACGAGCGGCTCCATCTCGAGGAGGTAATTCTCGTCCTCCGGATAGTAGACCGAGCGGTCCGGCTGCTCGCCGGCGAACGCGCGCACGGCCTCCATCGAATCCCACAGCGAGATCAGAACGATTTCGCTGTGCTCCCCCTGCAGCCTTCGCAAGACGCTGACTCCGCGGTTGCCGGGAGTGCTGGCATAGCCGCGCAGGCCCGTTTCGTGGAGATGGGCGATGTACGCATCCGCTTTTTCCGCGAGTGTGATGCCACGCCAGATACGCGCGATCATCGAGACGATCCTCCGCAGGCCGAATGCCCATCATCGCACGGGCTGTGTGCCTCGGGCAGGCGGAAACGGGAGGCGTGGCGGTTGCAATCGGCCCCCCTTCGCTGGGTCCGTGGCATTCCCTCTTGACGGGAAATACGGCAAGGTGGCGCCGAAACCGGTTGCGGGAGTCGTGCAATGGTGTGGATCGGATGGGTAATTGCGATCGTGGCGATCCCGCTGGCGGCGTGGCTGTTAAAGGAGCGGACGACCGAACGGTCGATGTACAGCGAGCTTCTTTGCGCGAAGATCAAGGTCGACAACGATCTCGACCTGTTGCGCGCGCAACACATCGTGCCTGGCGCGGTCGAGCCTCCGCCGTTCGCGGAATTCGGCGCCCAGCTGGAGGATCCGCTCCAATCGGTGCGTGCCCACCTGGACCGTGCCGGCCTGCAGCTCGACGACTACCGTGCGCGCGTGAAGCACTTCGACGAAGCGGTGCAGTATTGCCTGCAGCCGGTCGAACTCATTTTCGGCGCCGACAAGGCGACGCTCTCGGAGTTGATGCGCCATGTCGAGGGTGCGCGCCGCAAGCTGTTCGAATCGCGCTCGGCACTTGAGAAAAACCCGATGCACAACGGTGCCGGTGCGCTCGGTGTCGGCCTTGGCGACATGGAAGATCTGATCGGCCATGTTCGTACCATCGCCGCGCAACCCGCGGTCGATCGGCACGCAGACATCGAGCCGACCGAGCCGACCGACGATGGCTACGACGACGAGTTCGTTCCCAAGGGGCGGCCCAATCACGGCAACCCGATGCTGACCTGATTGCGATGGCGGTGGCGGTGGTCATCGGCGCGAGCGGCGCAGTCGGCCGCTTCCTCGTCGCGCGCCTGCTCGAACGTGGTGATGACGTCATCGCAATCAGCCGAAAAGCGCGCGTCAGTAGCCACGCGCGGCTGCGCTGGCTTGTCGGCGATCTGCATGCGGGTCTGCCGCGGTTGCCGGCGTGCGACGTGCTGTACAGCCTCGGCCCACTCGACGCGTTCGCGCTCTGGTTCGAAGAAACCCCATGGCCGGCACCTGTGCGCGTGATTGCGTGCAGCTCGATGAGCGCCGAATCCAAGCAGGGCTCGAGCGACGAGGCTGAGCGCGCCACGGCGGAGCGATTGCAACAGGCGGAAGCGGTATTGGCTGCTGCAGCCGCCGTGCGTGGATGTGCGTGGACCGTTTTTCGACCGACGCTGGTGTACGGCGCCGGTGTGGATCGCAGCCTTTCGCCGATTGCGCGGTTTGCCCGCCGATGGCGCGTATTTCCACTCATTCGAGGTGCGCGCGGATTGCGGCAGCCGGTGCACGCCGACGATCTTGCCGCTGCGTGCATTGCGATCTCCGTGCACGCCGAAACGATTTCGAAAATCTATCCGCTTGGCGGCGCGGAGCGCGTTGCGTTCTCGACGATGCTCGCACGCATTCGCGCATCGCTTCGGGTGGCAACGCTGCCGGTGCCGATTCCGCTGGTCGCGGTGCGAGCGTTGCGCGGCATCGCGAAGGCCGCCGGTGCACAGGCGTCGAGCGCGGCGGTCGAGCGCCTGCAGGTCGACCTGATTGCCGAGCATGCGTCCGCGATTGCCGATTTCGGATGGGCGCCACGCGGATTCCATCCGGTCGTCGACGCGTGGACGCCCGTGTCGTGGTAACTGCGAATGCCCCGAGGCCGTGCGCGGGTTCAGCGCGTGGGGTCTAGTCTTCATTCGACGACAAACCAACGAGGACCGTCTTCGATGCGACTGAACGCCTGGCTCATCGGCGGACTGCTGGCCGTCGCGCAAACTGCGAATGCACACGAGGATTTCACGAATCTCTGTCACGCCAGCAGCAGTTACGACCTGACGGTCGCACCGTCCTCGCTGCAGTTCGATCGAGCATCGCCTTCTCCGCGCAATGTGACGATGCAGGCAGGACGTGTGTCCGTTGACGGCATTCCGCTCCGACTCAATACCGAAGACGGTGATCGCATCGCGTTGTTCGAGGACGAAGTGCGCGCGCTGGTTCCGAAGGCGAAGGCGATTGCCGACCAGGGCGTCGACCGGGTGGTCAAGGCGATCCGCACCACCCTCGCCGCCGAGTTCGACGATGAGGAGACGCGGGCGCAATTCGATCGCGTGCTGGCTCGGCGCAGCGCCGAGTTGAAACGGCGCATTGCCGACAGCACCAGCACGCACGACTGGCAAGGCGACGCGTTCGACCGTTATACCGACGCGATCACCGCTGATCTGGCACCGCTGCTGACGTCGGCGTACGCCGAACGCGCGGCGGCGGCCGCGCGGGAAGGCGATCTCGGAGCCGTTCTGGCGGGCGCGCACCCAGGAGGCCTCCTCACCGGCGTGATCGCCGGCGATCTCGGCCAGCGCCTGGCGGCCACTCTTGCACCACTGCGCCCGCAGGTGAAGGCGCTGTGTCCTTCGCTGCAGCGCCTGTCGGAGCTTCAACGTGCAGTGCGTGGTGCAGACGGCAAGCCGCTCGACCTGATCGACATCGATTTGCCCCGACACTGAGCGTCTTGCGACGCAAGCGGCACAAGACGGCCCTGAACGGCGATTTTCGCCGCACTGCAGCGTTGCCAACGATCGTTTGAACGCTAAGATGCGCCGCTATCCATCGTCTCGATTTCATGGCGCCAGCCAGAGGGGAACCATCCATGCAGGTCCGATTGATCACGACCGCGGCAGTCGCCGTGTCCCTGGTGGGCGCACTGTCTGCGTCCGTCGCGCAGGCGTACGACTACACCGCCCCGGTTCCGTTCCACACGACGGTGAATTTCGACCCCGCCAATGGAGTGATCCCGTTCCCGAACGACCTGCTGCTGCTCGGCACGACGGATCTGACCCTCAACATCCCGGTCGATCCGAACGCCGCCGACGCTGGAACCAAGACCGCGCTCAACGCGCTCGACGGTTTCAGCACCTCGGCGCCGTGGTCGCTCGGCTTTTCGCAGCCGCTCGATGCGACCTCGCTCGCCGGCGGAGTGCACGTCTTCGAAGTCACCTTGTCCGGTCCAGGTGGCGGCGTCACCGGTGTGGTCCGTGAACTCGCATCACCCTCGGAATTCGTCGTCGCGCTGGCGCCGTCCGATGCGACCGCACGCACTGTCGCCATTGTCCCGACCGCGCCGCTGAAGGAGCGCACGTCGTACATGGCCGTGATCACCAACGGCATCAAGACCGCTGCGGGCGACAGCGTCCGTGGCTCATTGCCGTATCGCCTCGCCGAGCGCACCACCCCGCTGTGCTCGAATGGACAGTCCAACGTCTCTGCTCTCCCGGCTTCACAGGCCTGCGCGCTGGAGCCGCTGCGCCAGCTGATCAGTTCACAGGTGGCGGCCGCGTCGGGTGCCGGGGTGGACGCTGGATCGATTGTGATGAGCTGGGTCGCGACGACGCAAAGCATTACGCCGACGCTGCGGGCCATCACCGGCGTGATCGAGGCTTCGCCTGCCGCGACCGTGCACACCGCGCCGACCGGTCTGACCCTCGGCAGTCTCGGCCTTGGGCTGCCGCCGATCGCCGACATCACCATCGGAACGATTGACCTGCCGTACTACCTGACGGCGCCGTCCGCCGCGAATCCGACGGCGGCCTTGACGAGTTCGTGGCATGCCGCTCCAGGCGCCTACGTGCCGCAGTGCGCCCCGTTCGGTCTCGATCCAACCTCTACCAACTTGACGGCGTGCAATCCATTTCCGGTCGCAACATCCACGCAGACCGTGCCGATGCTGATGACCTTGCCGAACGCCGCATCCGGCAAGGTCAAGCCGGCAGCAGGCTGGCCGCTGGTGATTTTCCAGCACGGCATCACGCGCAACCGCACCGACATGTTTGCGATTGCCGGAACGCTCGCCGCGCAGGGCTTCGCGGTGGTGGCCATCGATCTGCCGCTTCACGGACTCACCAGTCCGACCAATCCGTTCTACATCGGCAACACGCCATTTGCCGCGCTCGGCGCTCACGAGCGCACCTTCGATCTCGACTTCACCGACAACTCGACCGGCGCGTCGGGCCCGGATGGCGTGATCGACACGTCAGGCAGCTATTTCATCAACCTCACCAGTTTGCTCACCTCGCGCGACAACCTGCGTCAGGGCGTCGCCGACCTGCTCGAACTCTCGCACGCGGCGGGATCGTTGCCGAACGTCGATGCGACACATGTCCGTTTCGTCGGCCAGTCCCTTGGCAGCATTGTCGGCACGACGTTCCTGGCGTTCGATCCAAACGTGCAGAGCGGCGTGCTCAATGTGCCGGGTGGCGGCATCGCGCGCCTGCTCGATGCATCGCCGGCGTTTGGTCCGCGCATTCATGCGGGGCTGGCTGCAGCGGGCATTCAGCAGGGCACGCCCGCATACGACGCCTACTTTGTCGCGACACAGACGGTGATCGACTCGGGTGACCCGATCAACATGACGGTCAACCACACCTACCTGACTCCGCGGGAAACCTCCGACGATCCGTTTCCCAAGAGCATCCTGCTTCAGGAAGTGATCGGCGGTGGCGATGTTCTGCCCGACCAGGTCATTCCGAACCGCGTCGCCGGTGCGCCGCTGTCCGGAACCGAACCGCTGATCGCGGCGCTCGGACTGGCACCGGTCAGCAACACCGTGCTGCTGACCAATGGAGGCTTGCATGGCGCGGTGCGCTTCCTTGAAGGCGACCACGGTTCAATCCTCGACCCGACCGGCTTCCCTGCCGCCACGGTGGAAATGCAGGGCGAAATGGCCAGCTTCGTGATTTCCAACGGCAATGCGGTGATCGTGAACAATCCGTCGATCGTCCAGGGTCCGCAGCCGTAAAACCGATCGGGCGCCGCGCTGTCGCTTGCGACAGCGCGGCGTGTGACGTCCGGCCCGGGCGCATTCGCCGCCTCGCCGGTCCAATGCCTCCGGTCCATCAAGGTCGGAGTGTGTTGATGCGCAGATTTTTCCCGTTCTTCACCGTGATGCTCATCGCGACGTCCGTCGGTGCGAAAGACTTGGCGCGGACGTTTTCGACCGACGTGCCGTTCTTCGACTGCGACGGTCTGATCTGCCTCGATGTCGTGATCGACGGTGCCGAGCCGCGCCGGCTGCTGCTCGACACCGGCAACGTCAACAACGTGTTCATCGCGGAAAGCGCGCGCGATGCCGGCTGGGCGCTTGATCCGTTGCTGAAGGAAGGCATCGCAATTCCCGGCCTCTATCGCGCCGGCGAGCATCGCGTCTCGATCGGCAGGGTGGACGCGAAGGTGCCGTTCTTTTCGTTCGACCGCGCGCAGCTCGGCCAGTATCCGCCGCCGGGTGAAGGCGCCATCACCTATCCGTTCTTCAAGGATCGCATCGTGCAGATCGACTATCCGGCGCACCGACTGCGGATTTCCGACATCGTCACCACGCCGCTCGCAGAGCGCGACGATGCGCAAGGGGTGCTCAAGCTGATCACATTCGGCGAGCACGGTCCTCCGGTGCTGGTTGCCTCGCCATTCCGGCTCAACGGCAAGAACCTGCGTGCGCAGATCGACACCTCATTCACCGGTAGCCTGCTCGTCTACGACGCTGCGATCGACGACCTCGGGTTGAAGCGGCAGGGCGCGTCCGAGCTGTTCCGCTACACCGATGGCGGCGTGAACCTGCGTGCGGCGCAGACGTCTCCGATCAGCTTCGCACGTCAAGAGATCGCGAAGAATTCAACGGTATACGAAGTAGGCGAGGGTGCGGTCCCCGTGCACCAGCCCGACCGTTTTTTCGAAGGAAAGGTCGGCAACGCGCTGTTCGCGCACAGCATCGTGACGATGGACTTCCACGCGATGACGATGGATGTACGCGCTGCGAACTGATCGTGTTGAGGGTCGATCGTTCGTGCGCGGCGAATCACCAGGCGATGCCGAACCGTCGCATCAGCTTTCCGGTCAGCCACGCCGGCCCGATCAACAGGTAGGCGAGGTCGGTGAAGAACGACGGACGCTTGCCTTCGATTGCATGGCCGATGAACTGGCCGATCCACGCGACGACGAACACGCCGATCGCGAGCCACGCAAGATCGACACGGCCGAGCGTGCGATACAGCATTTCAGTGAGCACACCGAGCAGGATGAACACGATCGCCATCGCTGCGCCGATTGGCCGCGACATCCGCCAGTAGAACGCGAACGCGCCGACCATCGCCATGCCGCACCAGAAGCCGGGTCGGCCGATCGTCGCCGGCACCGGAATGAGCCAGAACCCGGCGACTGCGGCCCACAGGATCGCCGGAACGCAGATCCAGTGGATCAGCCGATTGGTGTCGTTCTGGTGATCGGCGCTGTAGTGGCCGAACCATTCGTTGACGCTTCGCATGATCGCTCCCGTGGTTGGCGCGCGTTGCTTCGCGCCGCAACAGCGCCAATCATCGCTCAGTCGACGACGATGCCGGCAAGCTTCTGCAACGCTTCGGCGTACTTCGCTGCCGTGCCCTCGATCACCGCGCGCGGCAGCATCGGTCCCGGGGCGGTCTTGTTCCAGCGGAGCGTCTCAAGGTAATCGCGCACGAACTGCTTGTCGTAGCTGGGTGGGCTGATGCCGACACGGTAGTCGCTCGCCGGCCAGAAGCGCGAGGAGTCGGGCGTCAGCATCTCGTCCATCACGTACAGCGTGCCGGCGGAATCCGTTCCGAACTCGAACTTGGTGTCGGCGATGAGGATTCCGCGGTCCGCCGCATAACGCGCGGCAAAGCCGTAGATGGCGAGCGTCGCGGAGCGCACCTGCTCGGCCAGATCCGCGCCGATCGTCGCGACGACCTGGTCGAATCCGATGTTCTCGTCGTGTGCGCCAACGGCGGCTTTCGTGGACGGCGTGAAAATCGGTTCGGGCAGCCGCTCGGCCTGACGCAGACCGGCGGGCAGTTGAATTCCGCACAGCGAGCCGGTCGCCTGGTAGTCCTTCCATCCCGAGCCGATCAGATAACCACGCGCGATCGCCTCGACCGGCACGGGCTTGAGGCGTTTCGTCACGACGCTGCGCCTTTCGTACAACGCGGGGTCGACGCCAGGCGGCAGCGCGTCGGCGACGCGCTTTCCGGTCAGGTGGTTCGGGATCAGGTGCGCGGTCTGCGCGAACCAGAAGTTGGAGATCTGACAGAGCATCTCACCCTTGCCCGGAATCGGATCGGGAAGCACGACATCGAACGCGGAAAGCCGGTCGGTCGCGACCATCAGCAGTTCGTCCAAGCCCAACGCGTACACATCGCGCACCTTGCCGCGGTGAATGAGGTCGAGGCCGGGAAGATTCGATTCGGAGAGAACGGTTGGCACGATGGATTCCGATGACGGTTCGCGGGCGGGTGATTGTAAGGCGCGGCTTGCAGCGCCGTCGCGTCGCGGGTACCTGGAGCGAAGTGACAGAGCCCGCGCGGGGAATCGTGAATGCCGCTTCATCAGGCGCTTGCTAGAATCCGCCGCCCTGTCCGATTGCGCGCGACCCCATCCTTGATCACGTCGATGTCTCCCGTTCCCGCAGCGCAACCGCGACACCTCAGCGATCGCATGCGCGCGCGCCATGGAGATTGCCGATGAGCATCGTTGGCAAGCTGGTCGGCGCAATCGTCGGCCTGTTCCTGTTTCACAACCCGATCGGCTTGCTGATCGGCGCGATGTTCGGCCACATGTACGACAACGCGGTGTCGCGGCGCAAGTCGCCGTCGATGGGACAGGGTTTCATCGAGCCACTGTTCGCGTTCGCCGGCGCGCTGGCGAAGTCGGACGGGCGCGTGTCGCAGCCGGAGATCGCCGCGGCCGAGGCGTTGATGTCGCGGTTGCGCCTCGATACGGAGCAACGGCGCGTCGCGATCACGCGCTTCACCGTCGGCAAGCAGGACAACTTCGAGGCGGACTCGGCAATCGTCGGCTTGCGCGCCTGGTGCAGCGGTCGTCGCGACCTCGCCTTCATCGTGCTCGACCTGCTGCTTGATCTCGTCTACGCAGAAGGCGCGTTGGCACAGGCCAAACTGACCTTGGTCCGGCGGCTGTGCGCGTCGCTCGGCGTCGGCGAACACGAGCTCGCAGCCCTGTCGGCAATGAAGGGGTACGCGTCCGCGGCGTCCGGATCCCGTGGCTATGGCCAGCGGCCGCCGCCGTCGGCGCGTCCGTCCGACGTCGATCCGTACGCCGTGCTCGGCATCGAACGCGGCGCGAACGACAGTGACGTCAAGCGCGCCTATCGAAAGCTGATGAGCCAGCACCATCCGGACAAGCTCGGAAGCGATGTGCCCGACGAGATCAAGCGCCGCGCGGAGTCGCGCGCACGCGAGATCAATGCTGCTTATGAGCACATCAAATCCGAACGCGGCCAGAAATGATTCGAGCGAACCGGCTTGCGAAAGCCCATTCGCCGTCTCAAGAATAGACGCTTTTGTCGGAGCGGCTTCAGCCTCAATGCCTTAGGCTTGTCCGATGTCGCGGCGCCGAGCCGCATGAGCGCCGCAGCCAGGAGACGAACGTGGCCAAGCAAAACCCCGTCATCGCCCCATCGATTCTTTCCGCCAACTTCGCGCGCCTTGGCCAGGAGGTCGACGCGGTGCTCGCGGCCGGCGCGAAGTGGGTGCATTTCGACGTGATGGACAATCACTACGTGCCGAACCTGACGATCGGCCCGCTGGTGTGCGAAGCGCTGCGCAAGCACGGTGTCACCGCGCCGATCGACGTGCACCTGATGGTCAAGCCGGTCGATCGCATCGTGCCCGACTTCGCCAAGGCCGGCGCGACCACGATCAGCTTCCATCCCGAGGCGAGCGAGCATATCGACCGCACGATCCAGCTGATCAAGGCGTCCGGTTGCCAGGCCGGCCTCGTGTTCAATCCGGCGACCTCGCTCAATTATCTGGACTACGTGCTCGACAAAATCGACCTGGTGCTGATCATGTCGGTCAATCCGGGTTTCGGCGGCCAGAGCTTCATCCCGTCCGCACTCGACAAGCTGCGCGCCGCCCGCGAGCGCATCGACGCAAGTGGTCGCGCGATCCGCCTCGAAATCGACGGCGGCGTGAAGCCCGACAACATCGCGGAGATCGCGCGGGCCGGCGCCGACACGTTCGTTGCCGGTTCGGCGATCTTCAGCGAGAAGGACTACAAGGCAGTGATCGCGCGCATGCATGCGGCGATCGAAGGCGGCTGATCGATAAACAGTGTCTATGGACGTCATTCCCGCGAAGGCGGGAATCCATTTTGCCGTGGCGCTAGAAAATGGATTCCCGCCTTCGCGGGAATGACGTTGTCTGTGGAAATTCCCCTTCGTTTTCCGTACGCCCAGCATCCATGGTCATCGCCGGAAATTGCTCCTGCATTTTGACCCACATGGATGTGGGGAATGTCTGCCAGCGTCGGGAACGCCTTAAGACCCGGCATACCGGCCATCCATGGCCATAAAAGGTCCCGCGCCGGCCCTCGGGGAGGAGGGGGGGCATTCGGCCGGCGCAGGAAGACAACAGGGTTGTGGTTGAAGGCGTGATGCGTGGGTCAGATCCCGAGCCACATTGGATCGGCACACTCGTCGGCGACCAGGCGATCGGCGTCGCGCAGTGCCGCGAGACACGCTGGGGCGACCAGGGCCTCCGCGCCGAGCCAGAACGAATCGCCGATGTCGTCGAACGCGGGATCGCAACACGCTCGAGGCGGAGCTGCGCGCCGGTTGTTGGGCAGATGAAACTTCATCGTCGTCTGCGTTTCAGAAGTTCAGCGCGGTGGCAAGCCCGAGGGCGAGCGCGAGCAGCGCAAAAACCACGCGTAGAGGTTCGCGGGTGTAGAGCTCCGCGTTGGGATCGGGGCGTTCGGTCTTCATGGGATGGGGACTCGGCAGTGGGTGCGACGCCATTGCAACGCCGGCAGCGGCCCGTGCCGCGCTCGGGTTGAGGCGATCCGGCGACCGTTTGTGGCGATTCGATGGCAGCTCCCCTCCCGCCATTGCGCGGGTCGGCGACGCCTGCGTAAGCTCGGATCCACGTTCAGGAGTCCGCCATGCCCCGCAGCATCGCCATCGTCGAAGACGAACCGCTGATCCGCGCCAACTATTCCAAGGCGTTGACCCGGCTGGGCTACGACGTGCGTGGCTACGCATCGCGCGGCGAAGCGGAAATCGCGTTCGCGCAGCGGTTGCCAGAGCTGGTGATCATCGATGTCGGTCTCGGCGATGAACCCGAAGGCGGCTTCGAACTCTGCCGGGGTTTGCGCGCGAAGGCGCCGACGTTGCCGATCCTGTTCCTCACTGCGCGCGATTCGGATTTCGACGTGATCTCGGGCCTGCGTCTCGGTGCCGACGACTACCTCGCCAAGGACATCTCGCTGCACCAGCTCGCGGCGCGTATCAACGCGTTGTTCCGACGCATGGAGGCGTTGCGCAAACCGGTTGCGGCGGACAGCGTGATCACGCAAGGGCCGCTCGCGATCGAGACCGAGCGCATGCGCGTCAGCTGGAACGGAGTCGACGTGCCGCTCACTGTCACCGAATTCTGGATGGTGCATACGCTGGTACGTTTTCCCGGCCACGTGAAGAACCGCGACCAGTTGATGCGCGATGCGCAGGTCGTTGTCGACGACGCCACGATCACCTCGCACATCAAGCGCATCCGCAAGAAATTCATCGCGATCGATCCCGCGTTCGACGCGATCGATACGGTGCATGGGGCGGGGTATCGCTGGAAAGGCCGGGAATAGAAACCACGGAACAGGGAATGGGTAGAGCGGCGCGTACCGGCTGCACATGGCTCCGATTCCCGATTCCCGATTCCCCACTCCCCGGCTCAAGCGCATGTCCCTCCGCTTCAAACTCCTGCTGGTGGCGCTGTCGACGCTTGCGTTGCCGTGGGCCGGCTGGCAGTTCGTCCGGCAGACCGAAGCGCTGCTGCGACAAGGTCAGGAGCAGGCGCTGGTCGCATCGGCCGACATGCTCGCCATGGCGCTGGTGGCGTCGCACGTGCAGATGGCGCCCGCCGGCGCGGTGATCTACGCAAACCGACTCGAGGAACCCGTGACGGTCGACGGCTATGCTGATGATTGGTCGGCGCTGCGGCCATTTGCACAGGCGCTCGGTCCCGCGCAGGACTCACAGAAGCTGCGCGTGACCCTGGCCCGCCGAGCGGACGACCTGTACCTGCTGGCGGAGGTGCGCGACGCGACGCGCACGCGCGTCGATCCAGCCGATTCGCGTTCCGCGACCAGCGATCACGTGACACTCGTGCTGTCTCGCGGTTCGCAGACGCGACGTTACCTGCTGTCGAGTGCCGCACCCGGTTCGTTCGATGCGCCGGCGATCGGCAGCGGTGACCCGTTGCCCGAACATGTCGGTGGCGTGCTGCAGGAGGATGGCTCGGGCTACCGGATCGAACTTCGCCTGCGCGGCAACTTGCCGGAGAAGATCGGCATCGCCGCGTTCGATGCCGCGCAGGGCGGCGCCGACGAGCCGGAGCTGCGCAGCGTGATCGGTTACGACGAGGGCGCCGCGCGCACGCTGAAGCCGCTGGTGCCCGAACATGCGCGCGCGCGAATCGTGACGGCGGACGGCTGGCTGCTCGCGGATGCAGGTCGCCTCGTCGCTGCCGACCCCGCACCGTCGAGCGAATCGGGTTGGTTGGCGAATCTGGTTTACCGTGGCGTGGTCGCTCCCGGTTTCGCAGGGTCCGCCGCACTCGGCGTTGCCGCGCCACTCATTGATGCGCCCGAGGTCTGGCAGGCGCTGTCCGGCATCGTCGCGACCAGCTGGCGTGCCGGCAACCAGGACGGCGTGGTGCTTCTCGCAGTGGCGGTGCCGCTGCGCGAGGGCGACGAGTCGCGCGGTGCGCTGGTGCTCGAACAAGCCAGTCGCGCCCTGCCGCTGCTCGCCAATCGGGCTCTGATGGGTCTTGCCACGGCGACACTGGCCGCGCTGCTGGTCTCCGGTGCGATTCTGCTGCTGTTCGGCGCCTCGCTCTCGTTCCGCATCCGCCGCCTGCGCAACGCAGCCGAGAGTGCTGTGCGGACGTCCGGACGTCTGGACGTCCCGTTGCCGCTGATCGATTCGCCCGACGAACTCGGTGACCTCGCGCGAAGTTTCGCCAAGCTCGTCGACGAGGTCGGATCCTATACGGAATACCTGCGCACGCTGGCGTCCAAACTCTCGCACGAGCTCAACACGCCGCTGGCCATCGTGAAGTCCTCACTCGACAACCTCGACCATCAGCCGCTGCCGGCGTCCGCTCGACCGTATCTCTCGCGTGCCCGCGACGGCGCGGAACGCCTCGGTGGCATCGTCCGTGCGATGAGCGAGGCGAACCGGATGGAGCGTGCGATTGCTTCGGCAGAAGCGGAAGACGTCGACCTCTGCGCCCTGATCGCCGGATGCGCCGAAGGCTACCGTGCGCTCGCGGGGTCGCGCGAACTGAGACTCGATCTGCCGGCAGCGCCGGTCTCGTTCCACGGCGCACCGGATCTGGTTGCGCAGGCGCTCGACAAGCTGTTCGACAATGCATGTTCGTTCACGCCGGAGGGCGGCTGGATCGCCCTGTCGCTCCGTACGCGCGAGGCGGTCAGCATCGTCGAGGTCGCCAATGCAGGTCCGCTGCTCCCCGCGGCGATGCAGGACCGCCTGTTCGATTCGCTGGTGTCGCTCCGAGAACGCAGCGCGCGCAGTGGCGAGACGCCGCACCTTGGCCTTGGCTTGTACGTCGTTCGCCTCGTGGCGGAACTGCATCGGGGCAATGCGTCCGCGGTGAATCTCGCGAACGGCGAGGGCGTGGCGTTTTCGCTGTCCATGGCCGGCATGCCGCGTCGACGGCTGGCCGACGGAGAAGCGCAATGAAGGGCTGTCGGCATTCATTGATCGCCTTGATGATCCTCGGCTGTGGCTACGCCGATGCGTTCGGAGATGTGACCGGAGGTCCGGCGCTCGATTACCAGCCATCGGTGATCCGGTCCAGCGACGATGGTGCCCGTGTGGTCGTGTTCGAGCGGCTCGATCCGACGACGACCGATGGCGATCTGTGGATGACGCACTCGCTCGACAACGGCGGTAGCTGGAGCGATCCGATCGCCATCATCGCGACGGCCGCGAATGAACGGCATCCGGCATTGGTCCAGACCGGTCCTTCCAGCTACGTGCTGTTCTACCTGAAGGGTGCGAGCGCCGCATCGAGCTTTCGTATTCGCCGCGCGACGAGCGCCGACGGCATCACATTCACCGAGCAGGCGCAGCTGGACCTTGGCTGGACGAGCGGAGGGGAGATCAACCCGCATGTCATCCGGCACGTCGACGGTCGGATGACCATGAGCTATCAGCGGCTGGGCAGTGGCAGCTTCGTCGCCGAGTCGAACGATGATGGCGCGACCTGGGATACGCGAAGGACATCGATCGCGAGCTCAAGCCAGTTGCCCCGCATCGCCTTTCGCGAAGTGGACGGCGTGTACCTGGCGAGCTACCAGGTCGGCAGCAGCGAGCTCGCCATGGTCGTGAAGACGACGACCGACGTGTACGACTGGAGCGCCGCTGCACGAGGTTTCGCCACCACCGGGAACAACCACGACTCGCTTCCCATCGTGATGCCCGATGGCGCATTCGCACTGTTCTGGATCCGCGCGAGCGCCAATCAGTTCGATGTCGCCGTGCGTCGATCCGTCGATGGCGTCACGTGGGAACCGGCGCTCGCCGTGACGGACAGCGTGGACGCGGACGATGTCGAGCCCCACCCCCTCATCGACGGATCGAACGACACGGTCGAACTGTACTGGGGACGCGGTACCCCGGTCGGGGGCAGCGACTACGACATCGTGCGCGAGGCAGACGTTCGTGTGAGCGACGTCGTGTTCGTCGACGGCTTCGAGGGCAATTGAATGCGTCGTGGCGATCCGGAATTCGGTACAGCCATCCCACGCCATGACGTCAATTGCCGCGCTCGGCCCTCCGCGGCATCCGGCCACCGGACCCTCGAGATGTCCTCCAACGACACCTCCATCCCGGCACCGTGCAGGATGCTGGCCGAGGGAAAAAGCCTGATGGCGGTTGGCGGTCGAGCGAGTCGGTCGGACTTGACCTTCCTTGACGGCGGGTTTTCAATGCGAATCGGGCAGCGCGTATGTTCCGTCCGAACCTGCAGGAAGTACCGTCATGGCGAATTTCCGACCGCTCCACTTCACGCTCGGCGTTCTCTTGTATGGATGCACGGGCCTCTTGTCGGCGGCTTCGATCCCCGCGCTCTGGGAGGAACCCAGCAGCTTTTTCCCGGGTACGTACTTCGACCACAAGGCGCAGTGGTACCTCAAGAACAAGGATTACCGCGCTGCGCTGGAAATGTTCCAGCTCTCCGGCTTCTGGGGCAACAAGCTCGCGCAATACAACGCAGCCGTGATGCTGTTCAACGGCATCGGCGTACCGGTCGACAAGGTCCAGGGCGTCGCGTGGTTCCGGATCGCGGCAGAAACGCACGGTGATCTGGTGGACAACGCGCTGAAGGCTGCCAGCGACGAGCTGACAGACCCGCAACGTGCCGAAGCCGATGCGCTATGGCAGACCCTCGATGCGAAGTATGGCAACAAGGTGACCCTGGACCGCGCCATCGCGCGCTATGAGGCCGATCTCTACACCTCGACCGGCCACGGCCATTGGAAAGGCAACTTGCAGGTCTACGAGATGTCCGGCGGTGGCGCGTCGGTGCCCGGAGAGGTTTTCGACAAGAGGCGCGATGCGCAATTTGCGGCTTTCATCGGGCAGCTCACCGGCACAGTCACGGTTGGCAAGATCACCGCACTCGCGGTGCCTGATGAGGTCAGGACGCATGCGTCGACGTCGCGGATCGACGGTGGCGAGGGCTTGCCAAGACCCTGACCGATGCCGATGCCGGTTTGCCCGGCATGCGGACGATGGTTCGCGGCAGACGCAGGCCACGCAAGCTTGCTATCGTCGCCGGCCTTGTCCCGCACACCGCTCATTGATGATTTCCCAGGACGACTTCAACGCGCTCGCCGCGCAGGGCTACAACCGCATTCCGGTGGTGCGCGAGGTGCTGTCCGACCTCGACACGCCGTTGTCGGTGTATCTCAAGCTCGCCGACGCGCCGTATGCGTACCTGTTCGAATCGGTCGAGGGCGGCGCGATGTGGGGCCGGCATTCGATCATTGGCCTGCCGTGCCGGCGCGTCTACGTGCTGCGCGGAAACACGCTGACCGTCGAGGATCTCGGCGAGGTGGTCGAAACGCGCACGCTCGCCGATCCGCTTGCGGAAATCGAGCGCCTGCGCACGGCGTTCAAGGTTCCGCAGCTGCCCGGGCTGCCGGCCTTCAGCGGCGGGCTGGTCGGCCACTTCGGTTTCGAGACCGTGGGCTGGATCGAGCCGCGCCTGGCGCGCGACGACCAGCGCGACGAACTCGGCACGCCAGATGCGCTGCTGATGCTGAGCGAAGAGGTCGCCGTCTTCGACAACCTCAAGGGACGGCTGTACCTGATCGTGCACGCCGATCCGGCGCAGCCGCAGGCGCTTGCGCGGGCCCGTCGTCGGCTCGATGAACTGGCGTTCCGGTTGCGTCATTCCGGCTCCGGCTATCCGGACGTGCCCGATCCGAAGGCGCTGGAGGAGACCGATTTCGAATCGAGTTTCACGCGCGCGGAATACGAGGCGCTGGTCGAGAAGGCGAAGGAATACATTCGCGCCGGGGACATTTTCCAGGTCGTTCCATCGCAGCGTCTGTCCGTCGCATTCCGCGCGCGACCGGTCGACGTGTACCGGGCACTGCGCGCGCTCAATCCGTCTCCGTACATGTACTTTGTCGACCTCGGCAAGACCCAGATCGTCGGCTCGTCGCCCGAGATTCTCGTCCGCCTGAAAGAAGGCAAAGTCGTGGTGCGGCCGATCGCGGGAACGCGTCCGCGCGGAAAAACGCCGGAAGAGGATCTCGCGCTCGAGCAGGAACTGCTCGGCGATGCGAAGGAGCGCGCCGAGCACCTGATGCTGATCGACCTCGGTCGCAACGACGTCGGCCGCGTGAGCAAGACTGGCAGCGTGAAGCTCACCGAAAGTTTCATCATCGAACGGTATTCACACGTGATGCACATCGTCAGCCAGGTCGAAGGTGAGCTGCGCGACGGGCTCTCCTACATGGACGTGCTGAAGGCGACATTCCCCGCTGGAACGGTGAGTGGCGCGCCGAAGATCCGCGCGATCGAGATCATCCAGCAGCTGGAGCCGCACAAGCGCAACATCTATGCCGGAGCGATCGGCTACATCGGCTGGTGGGGCGACGCCGACACCGCGATCGCGATCCGCACCGCGGTGATCCAGGACGGCCGTCTATACGTTCAGGCTGGCGGCGGTGTCGTCTACGATTCGGATCCGACGACCGAGTGGGAAGAGACGATGAACAAGGGAAGAGCGCTTTTTCGCGCCGTGGCACAGGCTGCCGGCGGGCTTTGATCGGGTTTCGACGGTCATCCGGCGTTTCGCCGATTCCGCCAGGATCGCCCTTCAGCCCGAAGACGGAAAGCACCATTGCTGCAACCTACAGGGCTGTGGAGGCGGATCACTTTTTCGCATGCATCTTCGCTTCCGGACCCCCGGCAACTGCCATATAGACATAGTTCGCAAACCGGCCGATTTTGAGCGCTTTCGCATTCTGGTCGAGCTCGGGGTCTGCGCGGACGATCGGGCAGTAGGCCGCTGTCAATCCGTTGATGAGGTCTGCATCAGGTACCGCTCTGTTCGATTTCCTCAACTGCGCGACGAGCTGACCGGTTTGTTGGTACATACCGGCATCCGTGACCGCCGACAATTGTGTCCTGTAGGTGGCGGTGCCGAGTGCCTTCACGAGTTCTGCGTTTGCGACGGGTGGGCAGCCTGTGCGGGGTGCGGCATTGAGTAGACCGTCGACCTGGGCTCGCAAATCGAACGCCATCGCGTTGGTCGCTGTTGCCGGAGCTTTCTGCGACCAGGCCTGGCGCACGTAGTTGGTGACGTCTGCAACGTCGCCGTCGCTCATGGCGGAGCCGATCGCCGGCATCGGGGCGAGGGTTCCATTCGCCTGCAGTCCGCCGAGCACCACGCTGATCACGTTCTGCGGGCCGGCGGCGAGAACAGCGCCATTGTCCTTGAGCGCTGGGACGACCCCCGCGAGTCCTTCGCCGTCCACCCCGTGGCACGACGCACAATGATCCAGATAGGTCCGTGAACCGCGCTCGAACGGTTGCGCGGGGTCGGACTGCTGAGCCGTTTCAGCGACCGGTGGTGTGGTTTTCAGATACGCCGCGATCGCCGCGAGATCCCCGTCTGTCAGATGCGAAAGGCTGTGGACCGTCTCTGCCATTGGCCCAACCGCGACGCCTTTTCCAGGTGCCGTGCCCGTCTTCAGGAAGGAAACCAGATCGCCGTTCGACCACGCACCAATGCCGCTGCGCATGTCCGAGGAAATATTTGGCGCATACCAGTTCTGGATCGTTCCACCTGCCAGAGGCTCGCGCCAGCGCGACGTGCCAGCGATCGGCCGCGCGTTGTGGCATTCGCCGCAATGCGCGAGGCCGTTGACCAGATACGAACCGCGATTGACCTGCTCGCTCTGCTGCGGATCTCCCTGGAAATCAGTCGGCTTGAAGAACGCCTGGCGCCAGGCGAGCAGGGAACTGCGGATACTGAAAGGAAACGACAGCGTGTTCTCCGGACGCGGGGAATGGACCGGAGGTATGGAAAAAAGATACGCCTTGATGGCGAGCGCATCGTCGCGCGTGACGATCGTGTACCAGGGAAATGGCATCACCGGATAAATATATTCCCCTTGCTTGCCGATGCCCTCGTGCATGAGGCGGTAGAAATCGTCGTCCGACCAATTGCCGATGCCGGTATCCTTGTCGGGCGTGATATTGGGACTGATGAGCGGCCCGAACGGTGTGTCGAGCGCGCGACCCCCGGCCAATGGCGCACCCCCCTTCTTCGTGTGGCAGGCCACGCAATCTCCGGCTTGCGCGAGATACCGTCCTTTCTCGATGAGCGCCGATGCGGACGCCGTCGGGGCGGCCAATGCCGAGCATGTACTCGCTAGCCCCAAGAGGCTTGCCAGCGTATGGGTCAGGACATGTGATCGGGTTTTCATACGATTTGACCTCGACGACCTTGCATGGAATACCGGGAACGGGATCGGACTGCGAGGGCGCAGGAACGTCGCGTCTTTGACAAGCGGGAAAAGGGACGCCAGATTCAAGCGCGTGCGTCCGCAACGCCGGCGCGATACGGTCGACAGAGCGCACGAAGCGTCGACAAATGGGAAGTTCACGCGTGGGTACGAACGAGAGCACGTCGCGCTTGGCCGGATCCGTTCCGGACCATAGTCGATGAGGCAAGCGATTGCGGTGGACACGTGGGGGACAACGGATGCACGACTCTCGAGCAGCAAGCTGTTGTCGCCTTCAAACATCCAGAAACAGCGTTGAAGCACACGAGCACGACTCGACTGCGCGATACGTTCCTTGCTCGAATGCAATGACGACATGGTCAGACAGAATGTGCGCTGTTCGATGAACTGCACGCAACGTATTCAAATTCCGGTCAGGACGATCTCAGCCGAGGTGGCCAAACCTCATTCCTCGCAGGAAAGCTCGCGCAGTCGCGTCGTCGTGCTGCCCGATTTACAGCCTCGAATGGCACAGCTCGGTTTGCGCACTGCTTTCGTCCGACAGCGCCGTCGTCACCCGCATGCTGGAATCCGGCTTGTACGTGGGATCGGTGGTCACGTCCTGGGAAACCCGATTGCCGAGACTCCAGTTCCACAACGCCGACACGTTGATCGGTGCCACCAAGAACCAGTGCTCCAGCAAGGCCAGAGTGAGCAGCGTTGCAAGAAAGCTCAACGAGATCGACGTCGACGCAGCGATGCCGTCCGCGAGCGCCGCATTCCACAGCAACGCGGCGCCGCAGGTTCCGGCACTTACCGAAAGCGGGAACAGCAGGTTCATCGGGCTGCGTGTGAAATACGATTCGAGATAACGCAGATGGGTGGGCAGGAATTCCTCGCTGAGATTGCGTACTCCGAGGAACAAGTTGAGTTTTGTGCTCTGCCGCGAAATCCATAACACCGCAAAGCTGTGCAGGCCGAGAAGATTCGGCGCTTCCCACGTGATGATGGCAATAATCACGCCGGCAATCAGCAGCGCGATTTCATGGTATGCGATGGTTTCAAAGGCGAATCCGGCACGTCGCCAACCGCGTGCACCGGCGGGGCATGGGCTCGTGCGTGGGCCGGTGACGAATCCCATCAGGAACGCCATTTCCACCCAGCCCCAGATCAGGATCGTGCAGGTGAAGGCGCAATACATCGCGCTGGCACTCGTGTCCTCGGACGTTACCCGTAACGCGTACAGCGCTCCGAGTGCCACCACACTTGCGGCTCCGAGACTCCAGCGGAACGTCCGTGGGCGCAATCCGTCGAGGTACAGGATCGCCCCCGTGCTGAACCACCACAGGAACAGCGTGAACGCGATCGGCGCCACATGGTTCGATAGCGACACGGGCGCGCTCACCAGGCCGGCGCCAGGCGCACGTCCGTCGGCAACGCGTGGGAATGCGTGGGCAGGAGATACAGGCGTCCGAACGTGAGCGCGGCGCGCGCGGCGAGCGTGACGCCCTTGAGCTTGTTGAGGAAGCCACCGGCCGCCTTGGCTGCGGCATATTGCTGGTTGATCTTGAGCAGCCTGTCGAGGCATGCGCGAAAGCGCGGATCATCGATGTTGACCGTGAGCGGAAACACCTGTCGCGAAATCTCGCTGGTGATGCGGAAGACGGTGAAATCGTAATCGGTCGGGTCCATGTCGAACGCCTTGTACAACTCGACGCGCTCGTGGTCGCGCACGTACATCGTCGCGAACACTGCGAGAAGGAAGAAGCGGATCCACAACTTGTTCACGCCGCCGAGCAGCTTCGGGTTTGCGCGCATCAGCAGCGCAAATGCTTCACCGTGGCGGAATTCATCGTTGCACCACCGATCGAACCACTGGAAGATCGGGTGGAAGCGCAACTCCGGATGCTTTTCGATCTGACGGAAGATCGTGATGTAGCGTGCGTAGCCGATCTTCTCCGACAGGTATGTTGCGTAGAAGATGAATTTCGGGCTGAAGTACTTGTATTTCTTAGCGCGCGTCAGGAAGCCGAGATCGACGGCGATGCCGAAGTCCTTCAACCACTGGTTGATGAAACCCGCATGGCGCGCTTCATCACGGGCCATGTACCCGAACAGCGCCTGGATATCAGGATTGGTGGTCTTCTTCTTGATGTCCGTGTACAGCACGCAGCCGGAAAACTCGGCGGTCACCGAGCTGATCATGAAGTCGACGAATTCCTGGTAGAGGCCTTCGGGAAGGTGCGAATAATCCTTGTCGAGATTGGCCGGGCGCTGGAAATGCACCGCGTTGACGTCGGCTTCGAATTCGGCGATCAGCGAATCCCACTGGCCGCGGACCGCACTGACGTCGATGCGATCCATCGCCGCGAAATCGGTCGTGTAGAAACGCGGCGACAGCAGGGTGTCCTGTTGCGCGCGCTGGGTGGATTCGTTGGGCGTGCGTCCGGCGACGGTGGCGGTCATGGCGGACTCTCCTCGGGATGATGGTTCAAGGTTGGCCAGCAACGCCGGCCGCATCCGCTCCAAGCGACGCGAGCGGCGTCCCGGGCATCGCGGGCGCAGTGGCCGTCACGGGAGCGGTGCCCTTCGGCTGTTCGAGCAACAAGCGAGCAAAGACTGCCGCATTGGTCGGGCCAAAAGAGCCGAGATCGATCAGGCGTCTGGTTGCAGGATCTTCGAGCAACAATCGGCCGTCGCTGCGGCCGGTGAGCCGGAACGCGATGTCCGGGCCGATTCCCTCGCGCTTCCGCTCGCGTGCGAGTCCGCGCAGCGTGCCCCGAAGAAATCCATTGGTTCCCGGCGCTACCTGTTCGACCACCTGCTGGGTGGACGCATCGATGACGGTGATGCCTCCATCCTGCATGTCCTGAAAACGCAGGTCGCGTTCGCTGACGATGGCTGTCTGCGGTGTCCGAAGATCGCCGAAACCGGTGAGCCGGGTGATGGTCACCAGTATCAGCGTCGTAACGATCAGCGCGGCTGCCGTGTACAGCGGCAGCTTCGGGAATTGTGCGTTGTGGCCGTGTTCGCTCATGAAAACTCCGCAGGTCAAGCCGCGCTGGCGGTTGCGTTGGCGGAGGGCGCGTCGATATCCAGATTGGCGTGATCGAAGGCCACGCGGAAAGAGCGCGCTTCTGGACTGATCGCCGTGCGAATCG
Source organism: Dokdonella sp. (assembly GCF_039926425.1). Taxonomy (GTDB): domain Bacteria; phylum Pseudomonadota; class Gammaproteobacteria; order Xanthomonadales; family Rhodanobacteraceae; genus Dokdonella_A. The sequence goes on along the minus strand of NZ_JBDSWZ010000079.1, from coordinate 28,187 downwards.
CACCCGCGAGAAGTTCGGCGACCTTTGCGGCATCGGGAACGCAACGCATCATTGGTTCGGTCCTGCGAAGGCGCCATGGCCGCGCATGCGGCCACAGGTGCGCATAGGCGATCTGCTCACCGTCCATGAACATCAGCGGGATGTCTCCGCTGCCATCGGGATACTGGTGCAAGCCCGCCGCATCGATGACCTGGAACGGGAAGTTGAAGGTGATCTCGAGGACAACGCCAATCCGCATGCACACACGACGATCAGTGATCGTGTACCAGGTCGCGCGCGCACTCAGCCATGCGAGCACGGCGAGAACGCCAAGCGAGAACAAGGCCGCTGGCAACAACCAGAGGATCGCGATCGCCGCCGCACCGACGGTGCCGCCGAACCAGAGAACCGTGGCGCCGCGCAATGCCAGCAGCACAGCGAAATAGATCGCCAGCGTTCGACCGTGGTATGCGCGCCGATACAGGGATCGCCACTCGGGGCGACCTTGCCAGAGGATGTGCTCACCCGGCGGCAGTGCCTCCGGCAATTCCTTCACTGTGGTCGCGGATTCGTGCGTCATAGCAGAGGTCCCAGGCGCGACGGCTTTGCGTACAGTGTTCCCGCGCCGTAGTACGCCATGATTTTCTCCTCCTCCAGCATCGTCACCTGCTCCGGATTGCGCAGGCCCGGCACGTCGGTGAAATGACTGCCGAGGATCGAACGCACGTTGACCGTGCCACGGTTGGTGATCTTGGTGAAATTCACCGGCAGCAGCACGTGTCGCCCGCCGGCCACCTCGACTTCCAGATAGCGGAACAGCCGTTCGGAACGGTCGACCCAGATGTCGACGATCGTGCCGCCGACAGCGCCATCGGCTCCAAGTACCGGGTTGCCGCGCGGGTCCGGATCGCGTCGATCAAGCGAATAGGCCGCATCCGCTCGCAGAGGGACGATCTTCGGAAGTCCTTCGACGGTGAGTTCCGCATGGTCCGGGCGGTCTGCCCACGCGCCGGGCCCTACCCCTGCGAGCATCGGATTGCCGGTCGGATCGATCGGCGCCGATGTCCACCATGCTGTCGGTGCGGTATCGAGCGACTTGTTCGCGTCATCGGGTCCGATCTCCGGCCGAATCCGCGTACCGCCGTGAGGAAGGGTGAAAATCTTCTGCGTCGGTCGCCCCGGGAATCCGTCGATGGATTTGCGCGAACCGGGGTTCGCCTCCTCCAGCGGATAGCCCTCGCGCTTGTCCTCGCGCCGCAGGTAATAGAGAAGCCCGGCAAAAAAGAACCAGAAGAGGTACAGGGTGACCTGTGCGATGTCGATCGATGACGTAATGGCGCCTTGATTCATGGGACCAGCTCCCGGCTTTGCGTACTGAGTTGGAAATCCGGCAGAACCGTGCCGGCGGACAACGAAAGCGGTGCATCGTGGCGCGAGAGGCGCACCAGCGGACCGATCGCGATGAGAGTCGCGAAAAGAAGAATGATCTCGAGATTGTAGACCGCGCCATATCCGGTAGCCGGACCGCTCAGCGCGACGCCGAGCTCCCCGGTGCGCGCGATGCTGTTGATCGAGTCCCGCAGGACTCCACTGATTGCGATGGCCACGCCTGACGAGGTCGCCTGCACTGCGCCCCAGATGCCGATTGCGAGGCCGACCTGACCTTTCGGCGCGAGTTTCATCGCAACGGTCAGCGTGCTGTGCGCGAACATGCCGCTGCCGAAACCGATGCCGCCGACGCCGATGGCGAACAGCAGCACGGAATGGAGCGGGGCTGAAAACACCACGCCGGTCATGCCGACAAGGCCGGAGAGGGTTCCGAGGCAGGCAATGCGGTAGGCATCGAAGCCGCGGCCGATCGCACGCGCGGCCATCACGAAACCCGTGAGCCCGGTTGCGGCGAGGATCGCGGTGAGCAATGTGGTCGCCGCCACCGACAGCTTCAGCACCTCACCGCCATACGGCTCCAGCAAGATGTCCTGCATGCCGAATGCGAACGTGCCGATGCCCAGCGCGATGAGTCGTCGCACCGCGAGATCGTCGGTGCGCAGTTCGCGCCACGATTCCCTGAATGAAGGAAGTTCGCGATCCGGCGACGTGAGCGCGGGGTCGCGCACTTCCTGTTTCCACAGCGCGGCGATGTTGAGCATCATCGTCACCACCGCAGTCCCTTGCACGACCTTGATCAGGCGCAGCTGGCTGAAGTCATGCAGCAACAAACCGAAGATCACCGAGCTGAAGGCGACGCCGAGCAGCAGCATCGTGCACATCAGCGCGACCACTTTCGGTCGCGACGCGTCCGGTGCGAGATCCGTCGCGAGTGCGAGGCCGACAGTCTGCGTGGTGTGCAGCCCTGCGCCGATCAGGAGGAACGCGAATGCCGCCGCGATTTCGCCGTAAACGACAGGGCCGTTCGTGTCTCCGGACAGCACGATCAGCGCGAACGGCATGATGGCGAGGCCGCCGAATTGCAGCAGCGAGCCGAACCAGATGTATGGCACCCGCCGCCAGCCCAGCACCGAGCGATGCGTGTCCGAGCGAAAGCCGATGATCGCCCGGAATGGCGCGAACACCAGTGGCAGCGCAATCATCAGGCCGACAAGGCTGGCCGACACCTGCAGCTCGACGATCATCACTCGGTTGAGCGTACCGACCAGCAGTGCGATGGCCATCCCGACCGACACCTGAAACAGCGACAGGCGCAGCAAGCGCTTCAGTGGCAGCTCCGGCGTCGCCGCATCGGCGAACGGCAGGAACTGCGGACCGAGCTTGGTCCAGCGCTGGGCGAATGCCGCGTTGAACTTCATCGGCGCACCAGCTCCAGTGCCTGCGAGGTATAGAAGCCGCTCTTGATGCGCGTGGTCTGACCGATTGTCCACATCGTCAGCGCAGGACGTGTGCCAATCAGTCGACGCAGCGTCGATTCCGATACCGGTTCGATGGCCGGCGCGCGGTCGCCGCGTGGAAACAGCTTGCCGACGTTGTGCATCACGGTGAGCAACGGCGTGCGCGGTGCGAACGTGAACTGCAGGCTGGTGCGCGTCCGCGCAATCAGCGACTGCACTGCATCGACCATGTCGCCGGCACGGTAGTGGATCAGCGAATCCATACCGACGACGTGATCGAATTCACCGAGCCTGGAATCGAGCATGTCGCCGACATGCAGCTCGATCCGCCCGCGGCCGAGGTCGGTGGGCAGGCGCTCGGCGGCGAGCTTGACCAGCGTCGGCGACAAATCGATCGCGACCACCTCGGCACCACGACGTGCCGCTTCGACCGCCAATGCGCCCGTACCGCAGCCGGCATCGAGTACGCGTGCGCCGGTGAGGTCATCGGGGAGCCGGCTGAGCAACGTCGCACGCATGCGGTCGCGACCCGCGCGAACGGTTTCACGGATCCGGCTGACTTTGGCAGTCGATGTCAGCCGCGCCCACGCGTCCGCTGCGGTGCGGTCGAAATAGGTTTCGAGCTGGCCGCGACGCGCGACGTAGCTGTCGTGGCTCATTACTCGAAACCCAGCAGGTCGAAGATGTCGCGGTCGCGCATCGGCGAGATGTTCAGCGGCTCGACGCCATTCCACAGCGACTCGGCGAGGCGCAGGTATTCGTTCTGCACCGCTTCGAGTTCGGGCGAGTATTCCATCTCGAACAACGTGGATTTCTTCAGGCGACTGCGCCGGATCACGTCGAGATCGGCGAACTTCGCCAGCGTCTTCATGCCGATCGCCGCGTTGTACTTGTCGATCTGGTCTGTGTCGCGACTGCGGTTCGCGATCACGCCGGCAAGTCGCACGCCATAGTTCTTCGATTTCGAATTGATCGCCGCGATGATGCGGTTCATCGCGAAGATGGAATCGAAATCGTTGGCTGCGACGACGAGTGCGCGATTGGCGTGCTGCAACGGTGAAGCGAATCCGCCGCAGACGACGTCGCCCAGGACGTCGAACACGACCACGTCGGTGTCTTCCAGCAGATGGTGTTCCTTCAGCAGCTTGACCGTCTGACCGACGACGTAACCACCGCACCCGGTGCCGGCGGGCGGCCCGCCTGCTTCGATGCACATGACACCGTTGTATCCGGGAAACACGAAGTCTTCCGGGCGAAGTTCCTCGCCATGGAAATCGACGCTCTCGAGGATGTCGATCACGGTCGGCACCAGGCGCTTGGTCAGCGTGAAGGTGGAGTCGTGCTTCGGGTCGCAGCCGATCTGCAGCACGCGCTTGCCGAGCTTCGAGAACGCGACCGAGAGATTGGAGGACGTCGTGCTCTTGCCGATTCCACCCTTGCCGTAGACGGCGAACACCTTCGCCCCCTCGATGCGCAGGTTGGGATCGAGCGCGACCTGCAGGCTGCCCTCGCCATCGGGACGGCCATGCACGTGCGCGGGACGAACTGGAGGATCTGCGAGATGATTCATGCTGCGGCTACCATTGGAATTCCTTCAAGACGGTCCTCGATATCGAGGGATGCGTTGCGCAGCGCTGCGAGCGTGGCCTCGTCGGGCTGCCAGTACGATCTTTCCTGTGCTTCGAGCAGGCGGTTTGCAACCTTCGCCGACGCGGTCGGATTGAGCGCGGCGAGACGCTCGCGCATTTCCGGATCGAGCATGTAGGTCTGCGCGAGTTGCTGGTAGACCCACGGCTGCACCTGACCGGTCGTCGCCGACCAGCCCATCGTGTTGGTGACATGCTCCTCGATCTGTCGCACGCCTTCGTAGCCGTGCTTGAGCATGCCCTCGTACCAGCGCGGATTGAGGACGCGCGTGCGCGATTCGAGCGCGACCTGTTCGGACAGCGATCGCACCACGCCGCTGCCCTTGGTCTGGTCGCTGATGTAGACCGGCGGTGTTGCGCCGCGTTCGCGCTTCACCGCGCGACTGATGCCGCCGAGCGTGTCGAAATAGTTGTTGACCGTGGTCACGCCGAGTTCGACGGAGTCGAGGTTCTGGTAGGCGAGCTGGATGTCGGCGAGCGTGCTCTTCAACAATGCCGCCTGATGGCTCGGACGCCCTTCGCGATTGAACGCGAAGCTCTTGCGCCGCGTATAGGTTTCGGCGAGTTCGTCCTCGTTGTCCCAACGGCCGTTGTCGACCAGATGGTTGACGTTCGACCCATAGGCTCCGTCGGCATTGCCGTAGACGCGCAGCGATGCGGTTTCCAGATCGCAACCGTGGATTTTCTGATAACTCAGCGCGTGCTTGCGGATGAAATTGCGCTCGAGTGGCTCATCGGCCAGCGCGCACAGATACGAGGCTTCGGCGAGGAGCTTGATCTGCAGCGGCAACAGGTCGCGGAAGATTCCGGAGAGGCTGATCATCACGTCGACGCGCGGACGACCGAGCACATCGAGCGGAATGAGCTCCGCTCCGATCAGCCGCCCATATCCATCGAATCGCGGCCGTGTGCCCATCAGCGCGAGTGCCTGTGCAATCGGCGCGCCTTCTGTTTTCAGGTTGTCGGTACCCCACAACACCAGCGCGATCGACTCCGGCAGCGCACCGCTGTCCTCGGCGTAGCGATCGAGAAGCACCGTCGCCTGTCGCGCACCATCCTCGATCGCAAAGGCGCTTGGAATGCGGAATGGATCGAAGCCGTGCAGATTGCGTCCAGTCGGGAGGATTGCCGGCGTACGCAAGAGATCTCCGCCGGGAGCTGGGCGAATGAAGCCGCCATCGAGGGCGTGCATGATGGCGCCCAGTTCGTGGTCGTCGCGCATGAGCGTATCGGTGGCCAGCAATTCCGTGAAGACGGCCAGCATCTTCTCGTCGACACGTGCGCCCGCGTCAGCGAGTGCCGCTGCCGGTGTTGCGCCGCGCAGCATGGCTTCGATCGCGATCTTCGATGGACGCACCCCGTGCGATGCGTCGGCCAGCGAAGCAAGCATCTCGATGCGCTCTTCGATGCTGGGTGCCTTGCCGACAACGTGCAGGCCATGCGGAATCAGTGTGTATTCGAGCTCGAGCACCGAGGTGTTGAGGCGTTCGATCTGCGCCTCGACGTCGTCGCTCCACAGCGGCTCGACCCGGGCAAGATCGAGCTCGGCAGCCTGCGCCTGGATCAGCGGTGCGAGATCCGCACGCTCGGTCGATGCCTCCGGCGCGAGTCCGCGCCAGCGCTCGATCGACGACTTGAGATCGATCAGACCGCGATACAGGCCTGCTTCGCCCACCGGCGGCGTCAGATAGCTGATCAGCGTCGCCTGCGAGCGACGCTTTGCGATCGCGCCCTCGGAAGGATTGTTGGCGGCGTAGAGATAGATGTTCGGAAGATCGCCGATCAGGCGCTCCGGCCAGCACGACGCGGAGAGCCCCACCTGTTTGCCCGGCATGAACTCGAGCGCGCCGTGGGTGCCGAAATGCAGCACGGCCTGCGCGCCAAAGTCCTCGCGGATCCAGCGATAGAATGCGGAAAACGCGTGCGTCGGCGCAAAACCCTGCTCGAAGAGCAGACGCATCGGGTCACCCTCGTAACCGAACGAGGGCTGGATGCCAACGAAGACATTGCCGAACGTTTCGCCGAGCACGAAGATCGATCGCCCGTCGCTTTGCTGCTTGCCGGGCGCAGGACCCCACGCAGCTTCGATCTGCGTCAGCCACGGCTCGCGCATCACGTGGTCGTCGGTCGGGATGCGGGTATACACATTTGCACTGGCGCCATGGCGTGCGGCGTTGCCATGGATGATCCGCTCGCGCAGGGCGTCCACGCTGGCCGGCAGGTCGACCGTGTAGCCCGCGTCCTGCATGCCGGACAGCGTGTGGTGCAGCGATTCGAACACCGCCAGATACGCGGCAGTGCCGGTATTGCCTGCATTCGGCGGAAAATTAAACAGCACCACCGCAACCTTGCGATCGACCCTTGCGGCGCGGCGCAGCACCACGAGTTTCTCGACGCGAGCCGCAAGCATCTCGGCGCGCTCGACGCACGTTTGCATGTCACGTCCCTTGTGCGACGCCGGAAACACGCAGCCGCGATGACAGCCGGTGCAGGTTGCGCCAGCGGCGTCGGAGCGGCCTCCGAACACCATCGGGCTGGTTGCTCCATCGAGCTCCGGAATCGCAACCATGATCGTCGACTCGACCGGCAGTAACCCACGCTCGGACGCGGCCCACGTTTCCAGAGTCTGGAATTCGACCGGGTGCGCGGCGATGTACGGAACGTCGAGCGTCGCGAGAAGATCCTCCGCAGCCTTGGCGTCGTTGTACGCCGGACCACCGACGAGCGAGAAGCCGGTCAACGACACGACCGCGTCGACGGTGGCCTTGCCGTCCTTCATGAAGAACTGCTCGACCGCCGGTCGTGAATCGAGACCGCAGGCGAATGCAGGGACGACGTTCATCCCGCGCTCCTCGAACGCGCGAATGACGCCGTCGTAGTGCCCGGTATTGCCTGCCAGCGGATACGAGCGCATCAGCAGCAGGCCAACGGTCCCGCGTGTTCCGTGCTTCGGCAGTGCATCGGCCACTTCGGCGAGTTTCCCGGGCAGGCGCGGGTGATAGACGCCGATTTCAGGATATTCGACCGGAGGCTGATGCTTGAGCGTGCCACGAAGGCTGCGCCTCTCGCCATCGGCGTAGCGGTCGACCAGCATCCGCACCATGTTGACGACGTTGTCTTCCGACCCGCATAGCCAGTACTGCAGGGTCAGGAAATAGGCGCGCGCATCCTGTGCAGCCCCCGGGATGAAGCGCAGGATCTTCGGAAGCGTGCGCAGCATGCGCATCTGTTTGGCGCCGCTGGTGCCGGACTCGCCCGCTTTCGGCTTGGGCCGGAGTTTCTTGAGGAACGCCATCGCCGCGCTCTGCGGCGCGTCCATGTCGAAACGTCCAAGCCGCGTCAATCGCGTCACTTCGCCCGACGACATGCAGCCGATCATCGCGTCGCAATGGTCGCGTCGCGCCTTCAGCGCAGGGAGAACCGCCTGGATGTGATCGTCCATGAACATCATCGTGTTGATGATGATGTCGCCGCGCGCGATGTCGGCACGACAGCGTTCCAGCGCCAGTTCATCGCTGCCCCATTCGGCAGCCGTGTGCATGCTCAGGCTGAGGCCGGGAATCTCCCTCGCCAGCGACGCGCGCGCGCGATCCGTGGCACTCGCCAGGTGGTTGTCCATTGTCACGATCACGACGCGCACGGGCGGCGTCGGATCAGCGACCGAAGTGGGCTTTAGCATCGTACAAAGCCTCCACGGTGATTGTCTTGACGCCGCGTTCGAGCGCGAAACGCTCGGTGTTGCGGCGCGCCTTTCCGCGCACGAAAAAAGGAATTTTCCGAAGTTCGTTTTCCGCTTCCACGGCCCACGACGGAGCCGCCAGCACCGCGGCAGCGCCTGCAACAACCGGGCTTGCGAGGACCGGCGTGTCGACCGTCGCGACATCGGGCCGCTTCTCGCTGGCAGCGCCGCCGAGGTGCGACGGCGCCGCGTCGGCGTGAAATTCGAAGTCGTCGCGGAACATCGTGATCAGATGTTCTTCCAGCCCCATCATCAGTGGATGCACCCAGGTGTCGAACAGCACGTTGGCGCCTTCGAACCCCATCTGCGGCGAGTAGCGTGCGGGGTAGTCCTGTACATGCACCGGCGCCGAGATCACTGCGCAGGGAATGCCGAGGCGCTTGGCGATATGGCGTTCCATTTGTGTGCCGAGCACCAGTTCCGGTTGCAATTGGGCAACGCGCGCCTCGACTTCGAGGTAGTCATCGGTGATCAGGGCTTCCACGCCGTAACGCTGCGCGGCTTCGCGAACCTCGCGTGCGAATTCGCGGCTGTAGGTGCCGATGCCGACGACCTGGAAGCCAAGCTCTTCGCTGGCGACGCGTGCTGCGGCGACCGCATGGGTAGCGTCGCCAAACACGAACACGCGCTTGTTGGTGAGGTAGGTCGAATCGACGGAGCGCGAGTACCAGACCGCACGTGCAGTGAGTTCGGATGGAAGCAGCGCCGGATCCAGACCGGCGAGCGCGATGACCTCGTCGATGAACTCACGCGTCGCGCCGACGCCGATCGGAACCGTCTTGGTCATCGGTTGGCCGAACATGCGTTGCAGCCAGCCGGCGGCCTGGGCGGCGATTTCCGGATACAGCACGACATTGAAATCGGCGTCGCCCAGACGGACGAGGTCGGCAGGCGTCGCGTTCATCGGCGCGGAAACATTCACGTCGACGCCGATCCGCCCGAGCAGCGCGGTGATTTCCTGCACGTCGTCGCGATGGCGGAAACCAAGCGCGGTGGGTCCGAGCACGTTGCAGCGCGGGCGCTGCCCGTCGGGACGCGCCTGTCGCGCAGTGCCCGGCGGTGGTGCCGTGGGTCCGGCGCACGCTCGCACGAGCTGGTAAAACGTCTCGGAAGCACCCCAGTTTTCTTTGCGCTGATACGACGGCAACTCGAGGGCGACGACTGGAATCGGCAACTCCAGTGCGCGCGCGAGTCCACCCGGATCGTCTTGGATCAGCTCGGCGGTACACGACGCGCCAACCAGCATCGCCTTCGGCTTGAATCGTTCATACGCGTCGCGCGCTGCGTCCTTGAACAGCTCCGCCGTATCGCCGCCCAGATCGCGCGCCTGGAACGTCGTATAGGTCACCGGCGGCCGCTGGTCGCGGCGCTCGATCATCGTGAAGAGCAAATCGGCGTAGGTATCACCCTGCGGTGCGTGCAGGACGTAATGCACCTCGCGCATCGCGGTGGCGATTCGCATTGCTCCGACATGCGGCGGGCCTTCGTAGGTCCAGAGCGTCAGTTGCACGTCAGGCCACCAGTTTCATGCGTCGCACCAGCGGACGCGCAAACAGCTCCGCGAGATCGCCGGCTTGCTCGTAGCCATGGATCGGCGTGAAGACGAGTTCGATGGCCCATTTGGTGGTCATGCCTTCCGCTTCCAGCGGATTGGCCAGACCGAGTCCGCAGACCACGAGGTCAGGCCGTTCTTCGCGGCAGCGATCCAGCTGTCGATCGACATGCTGGCCTTCACTGAGCCGTGTGCCAGGAGGCAACAACTCCAGCTCCTCGGCCAGATGCTGGCGATGCAGGAACGGAGTGCCGACTTCGGTCAGCTGCATGCCCAGTTCGGACGCCACGAAGCGTGCGAGTGGAATCTCCAGCTGCGAATCGGGAAAAAAGAAGATGCGCTTGCCTTGCAGCTGGGCGCGATAGCGCGACACCGAATGCAGTGCACGTTCGTGCGCCACCGCGGTGACGGCGCGGAAGTGACCCGGCTCGATCGCCCACTCGCGAGCCGCCGACTGCAGCCACGCCGTGGTGCCCTGTGCACCGAGCGGAAATGGCGCGGCGAGACGAACCGCGCCGCGGTCCTCGAGAGTCCGCGCTGTTTCAGCGAGGAACGGCTGCGCCAGCAGATAGCGGGTGTGCGGTCCGACCGGCGGAAGCGCGCGCGCGGTCCGCGGCGGCAGAAAATGGACCGGCCCGATGCCGAGCTGATCGAACAGCCGACGGAACTGGTCTTCCACGACATCGGCCAGCGCGCCGACGACGAGCAGCGAACGCTCACCGGTGCTGTCGGTCGGCAGCACGGGGACCAGTGACGCGAGGCATGCATCTTCGCCCTGCGTGAAGGTGGTCTCGATGCCACTGCCCGAGTAGTTGAGGATGCGCACTGCCGGCGAATGCTTTGAAGACAAGCGCTCTGCAGCACGCGACAAATCCAGTTTGATCACTTCGGACGGACACGAACCGACGAGAAACAGCAGCCGGATGTCCGGGCGTCGGGCGAGCAGGGTGGTGACGACGCGATCGAGTTCTTCGTTTGCGTCGGCGAGCCCGGCGAGGTCGCGTTCCTCAATGATCGCGGTGCCGAAACGCGGCTCCGCGAAGATCATCACGCCCGCTGCCGACTGCATCAGGTGCGCGCAGGTGCGCGATCCGACGATGAGGAAAAACGCATCCTGGATCTTCCGGTGCAGCCACATGATGCCGGTCAGCCCGCAAAACACCTCGCGCTGTCCACGCTCGCGCAGAATCGCCGGCGCGGGGTGAGCGGTGCTCGGACACTCTTCGACGCGAAGGGGGATGTTCATTCGGCGACAACCATCGGCGTGCGACCAGCCCCAACAGAGGATCGCGCCTGATCGAGACGCGCAGCGCGCAGCTTCAGCACGAATTGCCCGGCATTGATGACGTAGGCGAGATACGCCGCGAGCGCAAGCTCCATCCGCCCGGTGACGCCGAGCGAGTCAGTCGCGAGAGCGACGAGGTAGGCGGTATGCAGCGCCAGCACCAGCATGCTGAACACATCTTCCCAATAGAACGCCGGCGCAAACAGATAGCGTCCGAAAACGACCTTCTCCCAGATCGCGCCGGTGATCATGATCAGATACAGCGTGAGCGTCTTGACCACGACCGAGATCGTTGCAGCCGTTTCCCCAGCCCCACTGTCGAGATAGCGCAACACCAGCGCAAGACTGGTGAGGAAAACCAGGAATTGAACCGGCGCAAGGAGTCCCTGTACGAGCGTCCACCCCGACGCATCGCGACGTAGCCGCTGTTCGGGCGTGTAAAGCGGTGCCCGTGGCTGCGGTTTCGCTGAATCCTGCCGCATTTCTTCGCATCCGCCGCTCGTCGTTGACCGTTCGGAATCTAGACCCGCGGTTTCTGACTGTCAACTAAATGCGACGTCTAAGTTTCCTTACACCGAAAAAGTGTCGGATGTGCGGAAAAGGGTTTGACGAGTCGCGCGGCCGGTGGGACGATCCGTCGCAGCCCGCCAGATTGACTTTGCTCGAAGGGCCAAGGGTTCGACGTTTCAAAAAGGCCTTAAAAAAGGTCTCCAACAGCGATTGGCCGGCGTCCTTGTTGTTCCAGGAAACCGACCCAGTGCAGCGTCGAAGAACATCCGCACCGTGTATTTGGGGGAGGAAACCAAATGAACGGCTTGACGCCTGACCGTGTGACGCGCCCTGGCGCATGGCGCAACTCGACCCGCCGTTCGCTGAAGACGGGTTCTGGAAAAACCGAACCGCATCGCGAGGATGGCCGCTCGCGCGGCGCGTCCGGCTCGACATTGGGGACTGGAGATCTCGGTCGCGCGGTCGAGATGGAAGTCATACCCCGGCTGATGGTCGCCTATCGATCGTCGACGCCGATGGTCGAGTCATCGTGGTCTCCTGGACGTCCGGACGTGCTGGAGTTCAGCGCACTGGTCTCGACTCAGCGTGCGTCCTCAGTGTGGGACTGGGTTTCGGCGCGGCTGTCCGACGCGACGACGCCACAGGCGCTCTACCTCGAACTGCTCATGCCGACGGCGAACCTGATCCTGGAGCGCTGGCAGGCCGACGTCTGCCACTTCGAGGAAGTCGCGCTCGGCATGCTCAACCTGAAGCATGTGCTGCATTCGCTGAGTGCGAATACGCCGCTCGCGATGCAGGCGACCGCGTGCGGTCGCAGGGCCCTGGTCCTTTCTGCGCCGTGCGAACAGAACATGCTGGGCGTCTTCATGGTGACGGAGTTCTACCGCTGCATGACCGCGGAGTTCTTCTATCGTGCCGGATGGCACGTCTGGCGCACCCTTCCGTCGTCGCGCCCACAGCTTGCGCAGATCCTGCAAACACAGTGGTTCGACGTGATCGATGTCGCGTCGAGTTGCTCCGGACGTTTGCCGCAGTTGTCGGCGGACATCGCGGAGATGCGGCGCACCTCCCTCAACGGAGCGGTCGGCGTCACGGTCAGCGGCCCGGCGTTTGGCGCCCATCCGGAACGGGGTGCAGGCATCGGTGCCGATGGGTGTACAGGCGATCCTCGCGATACACTCGCCAGGGCCGAATCGCTTGCCGCACGTCGCGACGGCCAGGGAAATGGTGCCGAACGACAACCGTAGGATCTGGATATGGGGTCATGGCTCGGAAACCGATGATTGAGGTCGCGAAGGTCAATGCTTCGATACGAGCTCCGCGCGTGAAGCAGGTCCCGAGTCCCGGCAGCTGGCTGGGCGGGCTCGACGCGACGGGCGTTGCGGCACTCGTCACCGCCGCCGCCGACCTCTCGCTGATCCTCGATGCCGACGGCACTGTCGTCGATGTGAGTTTTGGCAGCGAAGACATGGCGAGGGAGGGCTACCGAAAGTGGATCGGTCAGCCCTGGATCGAAACCGTGACCCCGGACAGCCGGTCCAAAGTCGAGGCTCTGCTGCGCGACGCCGCTGATCCCGGCGATCACAAGTGGCGCTACGTCAATCACAATTCGTCGCGCGGCGGCGACGTGCCGGTGCTGTATTCCGCAGTGCGCGCAGGTCGCGATGGGCAGATCGTCGCGTTCGGCCGCGATATGCGCGAAATGACCGGGCTGCAGCAGCGTCTGATGGACGCGCAGCAGTCGATGGAACGCGATTACTGGCGTTTGCGGAACGTCGAAACGCGCTACCGCATGCTGTTCCAGATTTCGGCCGAGGCGATCCTCATCGTCGATGCGGCCACCGACAAGGTCGTGGAGGCCAATCCAGCCGTCGCGGAGCTGCTGGGCGATTCCGCCAAACGCGTGATCGGCAAGACGGTCTTCGAGTGCCTCGGTGTCGAAAACGCACAAGTCATGCAGACTCTCGTGGCGGGCGCGCGGGCCACAGGCCGCACCGACGACATTTCGATCCGACTCGGCATCGACAGGCGCGAATACCTGGTGTCGTCGTTCTATCTGCGCCAGGGCAACGACGCGCTCTATCTTTTGCGCATTGCGCTGCCGCGGATTGAAATGGGGCCTGCGCAGTTGCCGAAAACCGTGCTTCGCGCGCTGGAGTTTTCCGCGGATGCGTTTGCGGTGACCGACATCGACGGGCGCGTCGTCGCCACGAACCGCGCGTTCCTCGATCTGTCGCAGATGCCATCGGACGCGCTGGCGCGCGGTGAATCACTGGATCGCTGGATCGGTCGCTCGCGCGTCGATTTCAGCGTGCTGATGGCCAACTTGCGCCAACACGGCACGATTCGACTCTTCGCCACGACGCTGACCGGCGAGCACGGCGCCGTTGCCGAGGTCGAGGTCTCCGGTGTCGCAATGCCAGCGGCCGATCCGCCGTGCATGGGATTCAACATCCGCGATGTTGGTCGGCGCATTGCGTCCGACGCAACGGGCCACGTCGCAGACCAGCCGCGCTCAGTCGCGCAGCTGACCGAGCTGGTCGGTCGCGTTCCGCTGAAGGAACTGGTCCGCGACGCCACCGATCTGGTCGAAAAGCTGTGCATCGAGGCGGCGTTGCAATTGACGCGCGACAATCGCGCATCAGCAGCGGAGGTGCTTGGTCTCAGCCGGCAGAGCCTCTACGTAAAGCTGAGACGCTACGGTCTTGGCGATGCGACAGGCGAGTCCGACGACGCCGAAACGTGAGCATGACCTTTGCAGGAGTTCCGATCCTCGATTGGGTCCTGCTCCTTGTTCTTATCGGATTCGGCGTCGAGGCCTACGTCACGACACGCGCACCACGAAACCCGTCAAGCCAGGAAACGCCCGGGAAACAAGGCGGTTGCGAGGATTCGCCAGGCGATCGATAGGTGATGGTCGCGCCGCTTGAAGCGCGGGTCGCACCGTTGCCCATGGCCGCATCTTCGCACCGGCAAACGCGGCGCTGAAAAGTGTCACGAATGCTGGACACATTGACGCGTCATGTGCAACGCTCGGGGCGTCCGATTCGTCTGGAAAATGCATGCCACGGGTCGCCCTTTCGGCCGTCGCTGAACTCCTGAAGCCGATCACCTGGTTTCCGCCGATGTGGGCGTTTGCGTGCGGAGCGGTGGCCTCGGGGATGCCGGGGCACGGACGCTGGGGCGTGATCGTTCTGGGGATCGTCCTGGCCGGACCGCTGGTGTGCGCAACGAGCCAGGCAGTCAACGACTGGTTCGACCGCGAGGTCGATGCAATCAACGAACCGCAGCGGCCGATTCCTTCCGGACGAATTCCGGGACGATGGGGGCTGTACATCGGCATTGGTTGGACTCTGCTGTCGTTGCTCGTCGCAACGCAGCTCGGTCCTTGGGGATTTGCCGCCGCTGCGCTTGGCCTCGTGCTCGCGTGGGCGTACAGCGCACCGCCGTTTCGCCTCAAGCGCAACGGCTGGTTTGGCAATACGGCATGCTCCTTCAGTTATGAAGGCCTCGCCTGGCTGACCGGCGCCGCAGTGATGGTGGGCGGCGCGATGCCCGATGTTCGCTCGTTCGCGTTGGCCGGTCTCTACAGCATCGGCGCGCATGGGATCATGACGCTCAATGATTTCAAGGCCATCGCGGGCGATCGCGCGATGGGCATCGCATCGCTGCCGGTGCAGCTCGGTATCGATGGCGCGGCCTACGCGGCGGCGCTGATCATGACGCTTTCGCAGGTGATGGTGATCGTCCTTCTCGCTGCATGGGATCGCCCTGTGCAGGCACTGGTCGTCGGCGGACTGCTGATTGCGCAGGTGCTGATGATGGAGCGCTTCACGCGCAGCGCGGTCGATCGCGCACTGTGGTACAGCGGGTTTGGCGTTCCGCTGTTCGTCAGCGGCATGATGGTGAGCGCGTTCGCACTGCGCAGCCTGACCGGAGCGGGCGCATGAAGGCGGCCTTGTTCGGCTGGTCAGCGATCGCGCGCCTCGGGCTCGTCCAGGCGGCACTGGGTTCCATCGTGGTCCTCGCGACCTCGACGATGAACCGTGTCATGGTTGTCGAGCTGGCGCTGCCGGCGATCCTCCCAGGCGCACTGGTCGGCTTGCACTACGCGGTGCAGATCCTGCGGCCGCGATTCGGTTTCGGCTCCGACATTGGTGGGCGGCGCACGCCGTGGATCATCGGCGGCATCGCGACGCTCGGCGCGGGTGCAGTGCTCGCAGCGCTCGCGATCGCATGGATGGAAACATCGCGGGTCGGAGGAATCGTCGCTGCGTTCGGCGGATTCGTGCTGATTGGCGCCGGCGTCGGTGCGGCGGGGACCTCATTGCTGGTCCTGCTGGCGAAGCGGGTGGACGCGCCGCGCCGCGCCGCGGCAGCCACCGCCGTGTGGCTGATGATGATCGCCGGGTTCGTGATCACGACGATCATCGTCGGAAAGTTGCTGGATCCTTATTCGGCGGTCCGGCTCGTCGAGCTCACCGCGGCGGTCTCTGCGATTGCGTTGGCACTGACGCTTGTCGCTGTCGCCGGTCTCGAAGGCCGCGGTGCAGGCGGTGAAACGCCCATGTCCGCGGGCTCCGACGGTGCAACGGCGAAGCCGCCCTTTCTGGAAGCGCTCGCGCAGGTGTGGGGCGAACCGCAGGCACGTCGGTTCACCGTGTTCGTGTTCGTGTCGATGCTGGCCTACAGCGGCCAGGAACTGATTCTCGAACCGTTCGCAGGGTCTGTCTTCTCGATGACCCCGGGTCAATCCACGCAGCTGTCCGGTGTGCAGCACGGCGGCGTGCTGGTCGGAATGTTGCTGGTCAACCTCGCGTGCGCTGCGCTGCGGGGGTCGTGGATCGGTTCGTTGCGCACCTGGACAGTGCTGGGTTGCGTCGCGTCGGCGCTTGCGCTGGTTCTGCTGTCGATTGGTGGATCGATCGGCCAGTCATGGCCGCTCACGCCGAACGTCTTCGTGCTCGGCGTCGCGAACGGAGCGTTTGCCGTGGCGGCCATCGGTTCGATGATGAGTTTCGCCGGTAGTGGGCGCGGGTCGCGCGAAGGAGTGCGCATGGGACTGTGGGGCGCGGCGCAGGCCGTCGCATTCGGACTCGGCGGATTCCTCGGAGCTGCGGGCAGCGACCTCGCGCGATTGTTCGTCGCCTCGCCGGGAAGCGCCAACGGTCTGGTGTTCGCTGCAGAGGCGTTGCTCTTCCTCGCGGCGGCGCGACTTGCCGCCGGCATCGGCGCGTCGGAAACGGACAGGACAGCACAGTCGCGGCCCGCCATCACGGCCGCATCGGCATCACGGGAGACAGCAACATGAATCGTGCATCGGATGGTACGGAGATCTTCGACGTCGTCGTCGTGGGTGGCGGCCCGGCAGGCGCGACGGCGGCGCATGAACTGGCTCAAGGCGGTCGATCGGTGTTGCTGCTTGACCGCTCCGGTCGCACCAAGCCGTGTGGTGGCGCGATTCCGCCGCGTCTGATCCGCGACTTCGGGATTCCCGATGATCTTCTGGTGGCGAAGATCACCTCCGCGAGGATGATTTCACCAAAATCTGAAAATGTGGACATTCCGATCGAAAATGGATTCGTCGGCATGGTCGATCGCGAAGCCTTCGACCCATGGTTGCGCGAACGCGCGGTCGCGAGTGGCGCAGATCTGCGCAGCGGAACCTTCAAGCTCTTCAGTCGCGACGGCGATGGTGTCGCGCGAATCCACTACCGTCCGGGCGCTGACCCGGATGCCGGCGCCGTGCACAGCGTGCGCGCCCGTGCAGTGATCGGCGCGGATGGCGCCACATCCGAGGTCGCAAAGCAGACCATCAAGGGGGCCGAGCGCATGCGTTACGTGTTCGCCTATCACGAGATCGTCCGTTCGCCGACGGTCCCTCATGCCGCATTCGATGCGCAGCGCTGCGATGTCATCTATCGCGGCGAGTTGTCGCCCGATTTCTACTCGTGGGTTTTTCCTCATGGCGCAACCACCAGCATCGGCACCGGCAGTGCGCGCAAGGGATTCTCGCTGCGAACCGCGGTCAGCGCGCTGCGCGGCGCAAGTCAGCTCGATGGCGAAACGATTCGGCGCGAGGGTGCACCGATTCCGATGAAACCGCTGCCCCGCTGGGACAATGGACGCGACGTGGTGCTCGCGGGCGACGCGGCGGGCGTCGTCGCGCCTGCATCCGGCGAGGGGATCTATTATGCGATGGTCGGCGGACAGTTTGCGGCGCAGGCGGTCGAGGCGTTGCTGGTGACCGGTGACGTGCGATCGCTGAAGCTCGCGCGCAAGAAATTCATGAAGTTGCACGGACTGGTGTTCTGGGTCCTCGGCATCATGCAGCGCTTCTGGTACAGCAGCGAAGGACGGCGCGAGCGCTTCGTCAGCATCTGCAAGGATCCAGACGTCCAGAAACTCACTTTCGAGGCCTACATGAACAAGGAACTGGTGCGCCGCAAGCCGATGGCGCATGTGCGCATCTTCTTCAAGGATCTGGCTCACCTTCTCGGCCTTGCTCCGGCATGACGCGGACTGGACGGCAGCGGTGGAAGCCGGTGGTGATCGCATTGCTGGCGGCTGCCGCCGCCAGCGGATTCGGCGCGCTCGCGACTGATCTCAGTGCGTGGTACTACGCACTTCAAAAACCGTCGTGGCAGCCGCCCGACTGGCTGTTCGGTCCAGTCTGGACGACGATCTTCGCACTCGCCGCGCTCTCGGGACTGTTGGCCTGGCGTCGTGCTCCCGATGCGACGAGCCGCCGCCGCATGCTGATCGTGTTCGCTGCCAACGTCGTTCTCAACGTGGTGTGGAGCGTGCTGTTCTTCCGCATGCACCGGCCGGATTTCGCGTTGTACGAGGTGTCTCTGCTGTGGTCGTCGATCGTCACTCTGATGGTGCTGATGTGGAATTACTCGCGCACCTCGAGCCTGTTGCTGACGCCATACCTCGTCTGGGTCAGTTTCGCGTCGATCCTCAATCTCGCCATCATCCGTCTCAACGGACCTT
This sequence comes from Dokdonella sp., assembly GCF_039926425.1. Lineage (GTDB taxonomy): Bacteria > Pseudomonadota > Gammaproteobacteria > Xanthomonadales > Rhodanobacteraceae > Dokdonella_A. The sequence goes on along the minus strand of NZ_JBDSWZ010000079.1, from coordinate 9,634 downwards.
TCACAGGCGGTTGACCCATGACTGCAGACAGCATGGTCGCGTTTTTCGGCTCCGGCCGAATCGTCGATCTGGTGCTTGCCGTCATGCTGGTGGAAGCGCTCGCACTTGGCCTCTACTTCCGGCGCACGTCGAGCGGGATCTCGTTCACTGACCTGCTCATCAATCTCGCATCCGGCACTTGTCTGCTGTTTGCGTTGCGTGCCGCTCTGACCGGGCAGTCGTGGACGTGGATTGCGGTGGCGCTGGTCGCGTCCCTGATCGGCCACCTGCTCGATCTTTCCCGGCGTTGGCGTCCGGCGTCGCCCAGGTCCACGCTGCCGTCGGCGCAGGAAGGCTCTCCGCAGGATTCTTCGCAGCCGGACAGAAAAAAAACTATCATGGGCAGTGGCTGAATCGATGGAGTCGATCCGGCGATTTCGAGTTCGGCGACAACGAGCAACCCGCTCCACGTCGTTTCGCACGTGCAGGAGCGGCACATGAGCAAAAAGCCTCGTCCGTTCGCGGATCTCAGTGCGTTGTCCGACCTTGCACCGGAGCTTGCGGACATGCTTGTGTCGGTCGCCTACGACATTGCACTTGTGCTCGATGAGGGCGGAGTGATCCGGAGTGTGGCACTCGGCGAAACGCAGGCCGTTTCCGAATCGGCTTGCGAGTGGGTCGGCCAGCGCTGGAGCGACACCGTCACCGGGAACACGCGCGAGAAGGTCGAGGCGGTTCTCGACGATCTCGCCAGCACCGGCGTGTCGCGACTGCGCCACGTCGAGCACGCGTCCGAAGGTCTGGACATCCCGATTGCGTATGCCGCGGTCCGGCTGGGCGATCAGGGTCCGACGCTGGCCGTCGGTCGCGACATGCGCGCGGTCGCCGCGATGCAGGAGCGTCTGCTGCAAAGCCAGAAAGACATGGAGCGTGACCATTGGCGGCATCGCCAGGCGGAAACGCGCTACCGCTTGCTGTTCCAGGTGTCGAGCGAGCCCGCGCTGATCTTCGATGCGTCGAGCCTGGGTGTCCTTGACGCGAACGCAGCTGCTGCACGCATGCTCGGACAATCAACCCGGCAGATTGCAGGTCGGTCAACCGCCGATCTGTTCAGCGCGGATGCGCAGCGGGAGTTGACCGCTGGTCTCGAGGCGGCGCGCCGCACCGCGCGTGTCGCGGAAGGCGTTCTGCGGCTTGGCGATGATCGGGCGGAGATCGGGTTTTCGGTGACGCCGTTCGACAACGAGGCGGTGCCGGTTCTGGTGGTGATGTTCCTTTCCGCGTCGATTGCGCCACGGGCCGACACGGCGCGCGATGCCATTTCGGTTGGAGCAGACGCGGACCGGATATTTGCAGACCTCATTCGTCGCGCTCCGGATGCGGTGGTCGTCTGCAGTGGTGCCGGTCGCATCGAAATCGTCAATCAGGCGTTGCTTGATCTGCTGCAATGTCCCCCCGGTCGGCACATCGTCGGCGGCAATCTCGAGGACTGGATTTTCGTGGACCCCGCGGGATCGAAAGAATCGAGCATCGGAATGCTACTCGCGCGTGTTCGGCGCGAAGGGTCGCTCGGCCTGCAGGCTGGCCGGCTGCGCCGCGCAAGCGCCGATCGGGTCGATGTGGAATTCTCGGCGACGGTTGTCGGGCAGGATGGCCTCGTCGGATTTCTCATCCGCGTCTCGCATCATTCGACGATGCAGCACCTCGACGATGGCGAACGTCCTGATCGCAACGTGCATTGAGCGCGTGGTCGCTTCCGGTCACCGGTTGATGTTGCGCGCCTGCGAACACGAGCGTGTTCCCGGCCGTCTTGCGGGCCGGAAATGACGGGCCTGCTGCTCAGTCCGGCGTTTGGTCAGGCCGACCTCACCAACTGCGAGCGCGAGCTGATCCATCTTGCGGGTTCCGTGCAGCCACATGGCGTGCTGCTGGTCCTTCATGAAACCGGCTTGCGCGTGGAAATGGCGAGCGCAAACGTCGCAGGTCTCCTGGGGATTCCCGTTGAGGCGCTGGTGGGTCGCTCGATCGCAGAACTCGGCGGCAACCTGCAACGTCGAATCGAGCGACTGCTTGACGGTGACCTTCTCGACGAACCGCAACCTCTGCGCTGCTTTGTCGATGCAACCGGAAATTCCCGTGCACTGGAGTTCGAAGGCATCCTTCATCGGATTGCCGGAGAGCGACTCATCGTCGAGCTGGAGCCCGTCGATTCGGACGTGTCTGCGATCGAGAGCATTGACATCACGGGCGAGGAACTGCGCCTGCAGCTTGGCACTGCGGTCGAGCGGTTCAGCAGTGCGACGAGCGTGACCGCGCTTTCTGACTCCGTGGTGCAATCGCTGCGCGCGCTGCTGGGCTACGACCGGGTGATGGTCTACAAGTTTGATCCGGACGGTCACGGCGAGATCATTGCGGAAGCACGCAGGAAATCGCTCGAATCCCTGCTGGGACATCATTATCCGTCGACCGACATCCCGCATCGCGCGCGCGCGCTCTACGTTCGCAATCGCGTCCGCGTCCTCGTCGACGTCCACTACGAGCCGGTTCCGGTGCTGCCCGACAGCAGCGAACTGGACATGTCGCTGTGTTACCTGCGGAGCATGTCACCGCTCCACCTGCAGTACCTCAAGAACATGGGCGTCACCGCCACCCTGGTGGTGTCGCTGGTTCGCGAAGGTCGCCTGTGGGGCCTGATCGCCTGCCACCACTATTCGCCGCGGCGGATCGGATACAGCCTGCGTGCGGCGTGCGGGCTGCTCGCCGAAGTCATCTCGACGCGCATCACTGCAGTCGAGAATTACGCGCACGCGCAAGGGGTCATTCTTGTGCGTGCGCTCGAACAGCGGCTGATCGACGCCACATCCACGGATGGCGACTGGCGGCGCGCGCTGTTTCGCAGCCCGCGAACGCTGCTGCAACCGCTCGATGCAACGGGTGCGGCATTGTTTTTCGAAGACGAGATCCAGACCGTTGGCGACGTGCCATCGACCCCCGAGCTGCGGAAACTTCTTGCGTGGGTCGCCGCGCAGAAGACCGATTCGATGTTCTGCTGTTCATCGGTGTCGCGCGAAAACCCTGCGTTCGCGTCGATCAGTCCGACCGCGAGCGGGTTGATCGCCCTGGAGCTCTCGATTTCGCGGCCGGATTACCTGATGTGGTTCCGCGCCGAACAGTACAGCGAGGTGACGTGGGCGGGAGATCCGTCCAAAGCGGTGATCGACAACGATCCGATGAACCTGTCGCCGCGACGGTCATTCGAGGCGTGGTCGCAGATCGTCCGCGGCACCGCATCGCCGTGGTCGAATGCCGAGATTGCCCTTGCGCGCGCGATCGGCGTCACGCTGATCGACATCATCGTGCAGATCCAGGCGGTGCGCCTGCTCATCGCGCAGCACCAGTTGAACCTCGTGCGCGTCACCGTGGCCAACGCGCGCGAGCCGGTCGTCATTGCCGACGCAGGCGGCAACATTCTCTTCAGCAACGACATGTTCCATACGCTGATCGGCACATCGGCACTCCGCACGCTCGACGAACTTGCGGGTGCCTTCACCGAGTCGGCGGATGCGCGTGCGATGCTCCGCACGATTCGCGAGCAGCGTCGACCGTGGCGAGGCGAGCTTCGGTTTGGCGGCGTGTCCACGCCCCATGTCCCGGTCGGCGTTCGCGCCGATGTGGTCCCCGGTCCGCTCGGTGCAGTGCTTGGATTCATCCTGATCTTTACCGATCTGTCGGAAAACAAGCGCGCCGAGGCGGCGCGTCGACAACTGGAGGAGGCGCTCTATCAGGCGAGTCGGGCCGATGGTCGCAACGCCGCCGATTTGGCGAGCGCGCAGCCGCCAGACGCACTGGTCGGTGCGATCCTCACCAACGCGCGTCTTGCGGCGATCGACATTGCGGACGGCAACGGCAACAGCGGAGTTGCAGCGTTGATCGAAGATCTTCGAACAGCCACGCAACGTGCGACCGCGATCTACTCGCAATTGCGCGCTTACGAAAAAGATCGCGACGGTTGAGTTCGCCGGGCGATCAGGACGGCGGAGCGACCGCCAGCTCCTCGAACAGTCGCACGTGCATCGAGAAGGATCGACGTGCCTCGCCGACGATAATCGCTGCGAGGGCAGCGTTGACGGGAATGCCGTCCAGCTGGCGCCGGAAGCGTTGCGCGAGAGCGCCCGCATCGGGCGTGGCGAAACGGTAGAACTCGGAGCCAGCCGTCCCCTCGAGCTGCAGCGATGCCTGCACGATGCGTGCAAGGATCTGACCGCCGCTGAGATCGCCGAGATAGCGGACATAGGCGTGCGCCACCAGCGTCGCGGGATTCGCGGCGGTGACCACAATGACGTAGTCGCGGGTGGTCGGGGTAATGGCGAGATCGCGCCATTCGGCGCCATGCAACGCATCGAGGTCTTGTTCGAGCGGACGACGACGCCACAGCAACGGGTCGTACAGCGGCGCAATCAGCGGATGCGCGGCGTGCGCTTCAAGGGCGGCTTCCAGCGCAGCATAGATCGCGTGGAGGTTGCGTAGAAGCAGCACGTACGCAGCCCGTTGCACATCGCCGCGGAGAAGCGCGCGCATGATCCCGCTGCGTTCGGCCTGGGTGTGCAGGTCGCGCGTCCTGGCACGAAGCTGCGCGGACAACGACAACGGACCCGGTGGTTCGGGACGGCCCGTATCCATCTCAAGGGCTCATGCGAACGACGTTCATTGATGCCGGTTCGGTCGGCGAACGCGGAGTGACCCGCATGCATGCGGGGTCCTCCGGTCGACAATCACGAAAAGTCGCCCGAAGGTGTCTGCTAAACTTGACGTCAAGTGCGAATTCCGTCCGGTACGGTGGGCGATCGTAGCGCGTTCGGACCCGCAGCGGTCCTTCCTCGGCGGCGGACAATTCTCGACCATGGGACAGCCTTTTCCTTTTTCCGCGATCGTCGGCCAGGAGGAGATGAAGCAGGCGCTGCTGATCGCCGCGGTCGACGCAAGCATTGGCGGCGTGATGGTGTTCGGCGATCGCGGCACCGGCAAATCCACCGCGGTGCGCGCGCTTGCGGCGCTGTTGCCGCCGATGAGTGCCAACGTCGGCTGCGTCTACGCCTGCGACCCGGCGACAGAACAGCAGTGGTGCGCCGACTGTCGTGCGCGCAGTGAACACACCGCGCTCAAGGCGCATCGCATTCCCGTCCCGGTTGTCGACCTTCCACTCGGTGCCACCGAGGACCGCGTGGTTGGCGCGCTGGACATCGAACGCGCACTCGCCGATGGCGTGAAGGCATTCGAACCGGGACTGCTGGCGCGTGCAAATCGCGGGTTTCTGTACGTCGACGAGGTCAACCTTCTCGAAGATCACCTCGTCGACTTGCTGATCGACGTCGCCGCGTCGGGTGAAAACCTGGTCGAGCGCGAAGGCCTGTCGGTTCGACATCCGGCGCGGTTCGTGCTGATCGGCAGCGGCAATCCGGAAGAAGGGGAATTGCGGCCGCAACTTCTCGACCGGTTCGGCCTCTCGGTCGAAGTCAGGACGCCGACCGACCTCGGCGCGCGTGTGGCGGTGGTCCGACGCCGCGACGATTTCGAACGCGATCGCACCGTCTTCATCGAGCACTGGAAGAAAGACGACGACCGCGTCCGGCGACACATCGTCAAGGCGCGTGCGCGTCTCCCGGCCATCGGCGTTCCCGACAGTGCGCTCGAGCGTGCCGCGCAGTTGTGCATGAGCCTCGGTACCGACGGTCTTCGCGGCGAACTGACGCTGGTCCGTGCGTCCCGCGCGCTCGCCGCGCTGGCCGGAGATGCGGTCGTCGGTGACGACCATCTGCGCCGCTCCGCATCGATGTCGTTGCGGCATCGCCTGCGCCGCGATCCACTGGACGACACCGGCTCCACCGCTCGGGTCGAACGCGCGGTGGCGCAATTGTTCGGGCCCGGAACGGCCGCGTGAGCGACGCGGACGACGAGGCGCGCTGGGCGGACGCAGCGCTTGCCGCGGCGCTGATTGCGATCAATCCGACCGGCTTGCGTGGCGCATGCATCCGCGCCCCGCACGGGCATGCGCGTGATCGTTGGCTCGGGCTGTTGCGCGACTACCTGCCGCCGGTCGAGCCTCTGCGAAGGGTGCCGGTGAATGTCGGCGACGAGCGGCTCCTCGGCGGGCTCGACCTCGCGGCGACCCTTGGCGCAGGTCGTGCGATCGCACAGCGCGGCATCCTGGCGGACGCCGATGGCGGCTTCCTCGTGCTGCCGATGGCCGAACGCTTCAATGCGTCCACCCTTGCGCACATCGCGGCGGTGCTCGATACCGACACTGTCGTGCTCGAGCGCAACGGACTCGCGTCCCGGACGCCTGCACGGATCGGGGTCATTGCATTGGACGAAGCGGGCGATGACGAGGAACCTGTGCGGGCGAGTCTGCTCGACCGACTGCCTTTCCTCATCGATCTGTCGGGACTGCGCGCGAAGCACGTCGACGCGACCGTATTCGATGCGGATGCCATTGCGCTCGCGCGAACGCGACTTGCTCGGATTCGCGGCGACGATCTTTGCGAAGCAGTCTGTTCGGTGGCGATGAAGCTCGGCGTTGCGTCGGTCCGTGCATCGATCATGGCGATACGCGCGGCCTGTGCGCTCGCCGCGTTGCACGGACGGGCGCAACCAACGGACCAGGACGCTGCGTGCGCGGTGCGGCTTGTGCTCGCGCCGCGGGCGGCCGTTCTGCCGGAGCAGGCTGCTCCCTCGGAAACCAGATCCGACCCGCCGCCTGCGCCGGATGAGTCCGGACGCAACGAACCGCCTCCATCAACCGCGGGAGAGAGCGATCCGCACGACGACGGCGATGAGTCCGATCGACCTGACATGCCACTCGATGAGCTGCTTCTTGCCGCCACTGTCGCCGCGATTCCACGCGGGTTGCTGCAACGGTTGCGTGTGCAGGACAGCGGCGCGTCGCGCGCGCGGACCGACGGTCGGGCCGGCGCACTGCGGCAATCGATGCGGCGCGGCCGTCCGGCAGGAACACGACCGGGCGACCCGTCTGCCGGCATCCGTCTCAATCTCGTCGAAACGCTGCGCGCGGCAGCGCCGTGGCAGCCTTTGCGACGCGCTGCGCGAGCACCATCGCTGGCCCGGCGCGTCGAGATCCGTCGCCAGGATTTCCACGTCACGCGCTATCGACAGCGCACGCAGACCACCACCATCTTTGTCGTCGACGCCTCCGGGTCTTCTGCAATCAACCGGCTCGCCGAAGCGAAGGGCGCAGTCGAGTTGCTGCTCGCCGACTGCTACGTGCGACGCGACCAGGTGGCCGTGATCGGCTTCCGTGGCACTGACGCCGAACTGCTGTTGCCGCCGACCCGTTCGCTGATTCGCGCCAAACGCAGCCTCGCCGGACTTCCCGGCGGAGGCGGTACTCCGCTCGCCGCCGCGATCGATGCCGGCATCGCGCTCGCGGAACAGGTCAAGCGCGCAGGCCATTCGGCAACGCTGGTCCTTCTCACCGATGGTCGGGCGAACATTGCGCGAGATGGTTCCGGAAACCGTGAGCGGGCCGAGTCCGATGCGCGTGCCGCCGCGTCGCGTCTGCGTGCGGCGTCGATCACCACGCTGTTCCTAGATACCTCGCCGCGCCCGCAAGTCGCTGCAGCACTGCTCGCCGCAGCAATGGATGCGACGTACCTGCCACTGCCCTACGCGGACGCGGCGTCGCTGTCGAGCGTCGTCAAGGGCGCACGCGCGCCAGCAAGGCGCTAGGCATGCGGAACACACATCCCGTGGCAGATCGTGCAAGAGCGACAGGGTTCGGCGCGATGCGCCTCCTGCTCGGGGAGACGCACACGTCGCGCGAACGGTCCGATTTCGAATCCGCGGCCTCGACCGAATCACTGGCGCACGGCGATGGTCATCCGGTCATGCTCCTGCCGGCGTTCGCAACGGGTGACCTTGCGCTGGCGCCAATGGCGCGCGCGATCGATCGACTCGGTTACGCGGTTCACGGATGGAACGAGGGCCGCAATCTCGGCCTCAGCCTGCGCGTGCTCGAACGCCTGCTCGCTCATGCGCAACACATTGCGGACGGCGCGAAAACGCTCACTCTGATCGGCTGGAGTGCCGGTGGACTCTACGCGCGCGAAATGGCGCGCCGTCGACCCGGGCTGGTTCGAAGGGTAATCACGCTGGGAACTCCGATCCAGCCATGCGCGGCAGAACTCGCCGGCGCCTACCGATGGATTCGATCGTTCGAGACGCTTCGCAGTGCGCTTGGCGACCCCGGTTTCGTTCCTTCGCACGCGGTGCCGGTCGTGCCAACGACAGCCATCCATTCGAAAAGCGATGCAGTCGTGCCGTGGCGGAACGCGCTCGAGCTGGAAGGCCCGTGCACGGAAAACGTCGAAGTGCCCGGCGGTCATCTCACATTGGCGTGCAGCATGCCGGTCTTGCGGATCGTGGCCGCACGGCTGGCGTTGGCGCCAGCCACAGACGTCGTCGATACCTCGGCAAACACTGTCGCCTGAGCGGACATCGCCACGCGAGCGTCAGGCGGTGCGGGCGATACCGCGCCGGATCCGCGCCCACTCAAGCTTGAACCACGGTGTGAAATCACGCGGGTGGCGCTTCATTTCCAGGTCGAGCTCAGCGGGCTCGATGTAACGCACATCGGAGATTTCGTTCTGGTTGAAATCCGGCACGGTGTTCGAGCAGCCCGAGTAGACCCAGCACAACTCGTTCTCCGCACCCGCCGCATCAAACTGCGCCTGGTACTGGAACTTGAACAGGAACTCGAGGGGACAGCTGAGTCGCAGCTCTTCGTGAAGACGACGGTGAACCGCGCTGTTGATGTCTTCGCCGCGACGCGGATGGCTGCAGCAGGTATTGGACCAGTAGTCGGGCCACAGTCGCTTGGTGGCCGCGCGACGCTGCATCAGCAGGCGACCGCGCTCGTCGAACACGAACAACGAAAATGCGCGGTGAAGGCGTCCGGCGCCCAGATGTGCTTCGGACTTCGGGAGGTAGCCGATTTCGCGATCATCCTCGTCGACGAGGATCAACGGTTCGTTGTCGAACGACACCACGGCGTTGCGGATGTTCGGAACGCTGTCCATTTCAACCTCCACGCCGGACGAACGAATCAGCGGATATTTTCGCGACAGCACCACACGCGCAGGTTCGCCGACTGTGTCGGCTTTCATCGTGGCCAAGCCCATTCGAGGGCTCTCTCCCCGGCGTGGCGCGAGCGTCGACAAGCGCGGAAATGCGGCGTGGCTTTTTCAGTTGTCACTCCATTCGGACTTCTATATTGTCACACAATGTTGACACTTCCCAGTCCGTCCGGACTGTCTCCCGGGCCCAGGCGCAGTCCTCCGGTCGCGCTGGTGATCGGCGCCGGATTCGGCGGGCTTGCGGCTGCAGTGAGGCTCGGCGCGCGCGGTTACAAGGTGACCGTGCTCGAGAAGCTTGATGCGCCCGGTGGTCGCGCGTACGTGTATCGACAGGACGGTTTCACGTTCGACGCCGGACCGACGATCGTGACCGCGCCATTTCTGTTCGAGGAGCTGTGGACGCTGTGCGGTGAGCGGCTCGCCGACCATGTGGAGTTGCGTCCGGTCACTCCCTTCTATCGCATTCGCTTCGACGACGGAGAAGTGTTCGACTATTCCGGCGACGC
>NZ_JBDSWZ010000078.1:0-3557 GCF_039926425.1 Dokdonella sp. | reverse complement strand
CGTATGACGCCGGATCGCCGGCGACGGTGCGGAACGTTTCACGGCGGTACTCGCCACCCGTCGCGACTGTGAATATGCGATCGGCGACGCCGAACTCCCGCGTGAAGTCGAGATTGCCGATCGACTGTCCGTTGCGATAGCCCGCGCTGAAGAACTCGGTCGGACTGTCAAGGCCGAGCGACGCATTCAACGAATGACGCAGGCCGTAGTCGAACGTGTTCCGCCCGTAGGTCCAGCTTGCATCGTAGTTCCAGTCGCCGAGAGCGCCCTTCGACCCGGCAGAGGTCTGCACATCGCGATCCGCGCCGATCGATTCGGGGCGATAGCCGTCCGGGTAGATCGATGGAATCGTCGCGCTGCTGTCCGGGTAGCGGAAGTAGTTGTCGCCAATCGAATGACGACTGTTGTAGTTGCCGAACCAGTACAGCGTGGAAGCATCCGACAACGGCAGCGCGCTGTTGAGCCAGCCGGTGTAGCTTTCGGTTTGCGGATCGCCGGCGGCGTAGTTGCGCTGGCCGAGCAACGCGAGATTCGCGGGTGTCTGGTTCTCGAAGAACGGGATCTCGTCGTAGCCGGCGCGGTTGGTCGCGTCGTGATGATTGGCTTCGACACCGGCGCGCAGAAAACCCGACGTGCCGAGCCGCGTGCCGAACTTCGCACTGGCAAAGGTGGACTGGCCGTCGGTGATCGTGCGGTCGGTCGGGCGGAAGTCTGTGTGGTTCGCTCCAACCACCGCATCGACTTCGCCGCCTTGCGGCGCGTCGTCCATGATGATGTTGATGACGCCGGCAATCGCGTCCGAACCGTACTGCGCGCCAGCGCCGTCACGCAGCACTTCGATGCGCTTGATCGAACTGATCGGAATGGCGTTGAAATCCACCGGCGTGGTGCCGCGGCCGATCTTCGTGTCGGTATTGACCAGCGCCGAGGTATGCACGCGCTTGCCGTTGATCAGCACCAGCACCTGGTCCGGACTCAGCCCGCGCAATTGCGCAGCGCGCACGTGGTCGGATCCGCCGGAGTTCGATTGGCGCGGGAAATTGAACGACGGCAACAATGTGGCCAGCGCCGCACCGAGCTCGCCGTTCACCGCACCGGCGCTGCGCAGATCCGCGGCGGTCAGCACGTCGACCGGCACTGCTGAATCAAGCACGGTTCGATCTTTCGCGCGCGTGCCGGTGACGATGATCTGGCCCAATGTTGGCGCGTCGTCGGCCGCGATCGCGGAAGACGCGATCGGTAAAAGTGTCATTGCGATGTTGTACACCGCGACGCGGCGGCGACTGCAACCAGGATGCTGCATGTGAGGTTTCCCCGAAGCGCCCAACCCGAGCGCCCATGCTAGCAACATCGGCCGGTCCTTCGTGCGGTTGGCATCGCCATCGCGTCGCATAAGCATATGGATTCAAAAATCGATGGACAGCAGGACATTCGTCCCTAGAATCCACGGATGAAGACGACCGCATTTGCATTGACCCTGCTGATGACCGCCGCCGGCTGCGCCGGTCACGTCACGGCCCGACCCGAACCCCCGACACTGGTCGGAGAAGCCTCACATCCGACCGAGGCCACGGGCTGGGTGCGCACGGAACTCTATTTCGGAACCGGGCTCGCCGACGATCCGCGGTCCGGCGTCAGCGACGCGGATTGGCGGTCGTTCATGGATTCAGAAGTCACCGTTCGCTTTCCGGACGGCTTGAGCGTGTTCGACATCTACGGTCAATGGCGCGGCACGGGTCAAACCGTACCGGCACGACTGCGATCGAAGGTGATCGTGCTGTTGTATGCCGATACGCCGGCCCATCGTGCCGACATCGAGGCGATCCGCAGCGCGTGGAAGAAGAGGACCGGCGACCAGTCGGTGTTGCGCGTCACGCAGCCGGCGGACGTGTCATTCTGAGCGTCGTGAAAATGGTGCATTCGCACCGTCGGACGGGCATGTTCGGGGAGACATCGCCGATGAGCCAGCGGGTCGAATCAGACGCGTCCGTCGCCTGCACAGCCGGCGTTTTCGGACGGCGGACATGAGCACCACGCCGTCGCACCGCTGGCTGTCATCCGGTGACCTCAACGGATTCCTCGGACTCGTCGTCGACAACCTCTCGATCATGGCGTTCATTGCCGGCGCGCTGATCGGCATTTTCCAGTTTCCCGCCGATGTGGTGTTCTACCGGATGTTTCCCGGCACCGCGTTCGGCGTCCTCGTCGGCAACGTGGTCTACACCGTTCTTGCGCGCCGCCTTGCAACGCGCACCGGACGCAACGACGTCACCGCGATGCCGCTCGGCCTCGATGCGCCGACGAGCATCGGCATGGCGCTGCTGGTGCTCGGCCCCGCGTTCGTCGGCTACAAGCAGTCCGGTCTCGACGAAGCCGCCGCGGCAACGGCCACCTGGCAGCTCGGCATGGCGTCGCTGATCGTGATGGGCGTGCTGAAGTTCTTCCTGTCGTTTGCCGGAGCGACCGTGCAGAAACATGTGCCTCGCGCCGGACTCCTCGGCTCGATCGCCGGCATCGCGCTGATGCTCATCGGCTTCCTGCCGCTGCTGGAGATCCTGAAAATTCCAGTGGTCGGGTTCGCAGGCCTGTGCATTGTGTTGTACGCGCTGGTGGCGAAGGCGCGGCTGCCGTTCGGACTTCCAGGCGTGCTGGTCGCGTTCGTCGTCGGCACGTTGCTCTACTACGGACTCGGTCCCGTGGGCGCATTGGGTTCCGCGTATCACGCGCCGGGGGCCTGGCAGTGGCGATTCGCATTGCCGCTGCCAACGCTCGGTTTCATTCCAGGACTGCCGTTGACGATTCCGTACCTGCCGCTGCTGTTGCCGTTTGGTCTCCTGATGGTGGTCGGCGGCATCAACGTCACCGAAAGCGCGCGCGCTGCCGGCGACGACTACTCAACGCGGGACATTCTTCTGACCGAAGCGTTCGCCACGCTGGTCGCCGGACTCTTTGGTGGCGTCGCGCAGACGACACCGTATATCGGCCAGCCGGCATACAAGGCGATGGGCGCGACGAGTACCTATACGCTGCTCACCGGCGTGTTCATCGGCCTCGGCGGCGTGTTCGGCTATCTCTCCAACTTCGTCGAGCTGTTGCCGCTGGCGATCCTTGCGCCGATCCTCGTGTTCGTCGCGATCAGCATCACCACGCAGGCGTTCGAGGCGACACCGCAACGCTACGCCGCCGCCGTCGTCTTCAGTTTCTTCCCGGCGATCGCGCGCATGGTCGCCATCAAGTTCAGCGATCCGTCCGTCGTTGCACCCGACCGTTTCGCCGCGCTGCTCGGCGCGACCGGAAAAGGATTGCCGGAACTCGCGGTGCTGGTCGCGCTCGGCAACGGCTTCATCATCACCTCGATGATCTGGGCGAGCTTCGTGGTCGCGCTGATCGACCACCAACTTCGACGTGCATCGGCGATCGTGCTGCTCGGCGCCGTACTCACCGCATTCGGCGTGATCCATTCGGTCGAAGCTGCGGGAGGCATCTACCTGCCGTGGAATCTCGAAGGCATGGCACGCGAAGTCGCAGTGCAATTCACCGCGGCGTACGTCGTTGCG
>NZ_JBDSWZ010000077.1:0-11819 GCF_039926425.1 Dokdonella sp. | reverse complement strand
TGATCGATCGCCAGTTGCTCCAGCATCGAGTTTTTATAGGACACGCCCTTTTCATCAGGGACAGAGAATGCGTAGATTCCGCTCAGGTTGGGGCAGCCCGCTGCATCAATTGCCAGCGCGGTTCTGCCCGCCTGATCGACGCCTTGCACCGACTTCGCACATCCAGCCAACGCCACGGTCGACGCCGACATCCACGCCAGGACACTACGCACCCGATATCCCCTGATCTGTCGAAACCATGCACCCCGCGAGATCTGTTCCCGTCGCGCAAGCAGGCCGCTTCTCTCGCCGCTGCCAACGTTACAGGGGATCGAACTGGTCGCGCGATCAAGAGTCGGGTTCACGTCTTGAAAACAATCCATGCATCCAACACCGATCTCTCAAACTGATCTTCATCGTGTTCCGTCAACGATTGCCCCGACACTCATTCAGTCGATTCGAATCCGTTGGCAAACACCACATCCCCATCGGACTGAAGGATCGTCACGCGATTGGCGAGTCCCTCACCGACGATCACGCGGTCGTGTGCAGGATCTTCGGCAATCGAGAACGACACTCCGTTGCGGGAGGCCGACCCGATGACGCTGTTGGACGGCGTGATTGGACCCGTGATGCCACCAGCAACCGCGCTCAGCGTCACCGCGCCTGCTGCGGAAATGTCGCCGTTGTTCCAGTCGGGGCTGTAGACCACATAGTGACCATTGGCGAGCGGGCGGATATACCGTCGGAGGAATTCGCCGGTGCCGATGGTGTCGTTCACGCTGCTGCCCACCAGTGAATTCGCGGTGGAGATGAAGCCATGAATTCCTCCGGCGCTACTGCCCCTTGTGACAGCGCCGGCCCTCGCGATGTCGCCGTTTGTCCAGAACGAGCTCGCAACGACGTAGCTGCCATCGCCCAGCGCCGTCACGCCGCGTGCACCGACCGCGTCTCCGTCGGCAGAGCCGGTCAGCGAGTTGGAGGGCGAGACTTCCGCTGCGAACGGTGCCGACCCGACCGCCCAGGTGACGGCGCCCACGTGGGCGACCGAACCATTGCTCCAGTTGGTGCTGACGACCACGTAGTTTCCGTTGACCAGCGCAACGACGCCTTCGCCGCCGACGGAATCGGAGGAATGGGATCCGGTCAGCGAATTTGCCGACGAGACGAAGCCGGAGATGCCGGTCGCGCCAGGTCCCCAGGTGACGGCACCCACACCGTTGACGCTGCCGTTGCTCCAGAGAGCGCTTGCGACAACGTAGTTGCCGTTGGCGAGCGCAGTGACGCCGGACTGACCCACCCGGTCACCGGAATGCCCCACCAGCGAATTGGTTTGCGTGACCGGCCCGACCAACCCGCTGTCGCCGTCCGCCCATGTGACGGCGCCCGCGCCGCTTGCCATGTTGCCGTTGTTCCATGAAGCGCTCGCGACGACGTAGTGGCCGTTGGCCAATGCGACGACGCCGTCGCTCCCAATACTGTCGAACGTGGTGGTGCCGACCAGCGAGTTGCCCACGGAGATTGCTCCGGCCAACCCGGTCGTTCCGTTCGCCCACGTGGCCGCGCCAGCGGCAACCACCTGACCATTTTTCCACTCTGAACTTGCGACGACGTAGTTGCCGTTCGACAGTGCCGTGATTCCCGGATATCCGACGTTGTCGCCCGCGGAACTGCCGACGAGCGAGTTGAGCGCCGACACCGGTCCGGCAATGCCGGTGGTGCCGTTCACCCACGTTGCGGCTCCGGCTGCCTGGAGAGGCCCGTTGTTCCACGCCCGGTCTGCGACGACAAAGTTGCCGTTGGCAAGCGGCGTCACCGAGCCCGCGTCATGCCAGCCCACGCGATCGTCGGTCGTACTTCCGATCAGCGAGTTGGCCGGCGAAACGACACCCGTTGTGCCTGTGCTCCCATTGCCGAGGGTGACAGCGCCAACGCGCTGGACACCGCCGTTGTTCCAGCTGCCACTCGCCACGACGTAGTTGCCGTTTGCAAGCACCGTGATTCCGTCCACGCCCACGCGATCAAAGTTGGTGCTTCCCACCAGCGAGTTGGATGGCGAGACGGCGCCGGTCACACCCGTGGTGCCACTGCCCCAGGTCACGGCGCCGGCAGCGAGTGCCGAATCACCATCCGAGAAATTGCTGTTGATCACGTAGTTGCCATTGGGAAGCGCGGTGATCCCTTGATGGAGGCTCGTGGAGCCGATCGCCTGCCCAGGGTTGTTTCCAATGAATGAATTTTCCGATGAAACGACAGTGGACAGTCCGGTCACACCATTGACCCACGTCAGCCTGTCGAGTTCAACCACCGCGAACTGCTCGCCACGAAATGTCCGTTCGCCAGAACGGTGACTCCATCGCTCCCGACGTGGTCGTTTGCATGACTGCCCGTCAACACCGATATGAGCAAACCCGTGCGATCGAACAAGTAGACGGCGCCGATGTTGGGCGTGGCTCCCGCTCCGAATTCCGGATCGGTGACGACGATGTTTCCGCTGGCTAACACGACAACGGCACGTCCGAATGCGCCGCTGCCCGCAGGCGCGGGAATGTCGGTCTGCGAAGCCGAAGCGCTCGCAACCCATGTCGCTGCGAGCATGCAGAGGCCGCATACCGACGATGCGTTTGTCATCGCGATGCCGAATGTCTTCACTGGCTTCCTGTTCCTTCCATCTTCAACAACCGGATTGCTTTGACTTCAGGAAAGCATGAAGTGCGTGTGCAGCCGATTCAGGGTATCGCTTCACGGCTCGTAGAGGAACGGGATTCGGTTGGCGCTTCCAAAAACAAAAGAAAAACGGGAGAAGATTCACTTCCGGTTTTTCTGGAAGCAAACGCGCTTTGTTTCCAGCACCGATTTTTCAGGGTTCACCGATCAGCGCGATGGCTTTGGCGCGTACTTCGGAAAGTTCCGCGGGAGAGGCTTTGCCTTTGCGAACCGCGCGGCGCACAACCCAATCCAGGCTTTTCACCTGATCGGCCAGCGCCGCGCCATTGCGCTTGCCGGCAATCTGCACCTCAAACGGGTAACCCTTGATGCGAGTTGTCATGGGGCAGCACACCATCAGACCGGTCTTGTCGTTGTACGACGACGGACTCAGCACCAGCGCAGGCCGGTGTCCGGCGTGCTCATGTCCTGCCTGCGGATCGAATTGCAACCACACGATATCGCCCGCGTCCGGAACGTATCGACGCACCATCAAAGCGCTTCCTGGCCGACCGCTCCGAAGTCCACGGGATCGTGAAGATTTTCCACCGTGATGGCATCGACGAGTTGCGCAAGTTTGTAAGCGCGCGGCGCCAAGGGCGCGATAATGATCCGACCGTCTTCGGCACGCACATCCACCGGTTCGTCCAGCCGTAGACGCAGCGTTTCCATAATCGAGCCCGGAATGCGCACGGCAGCACTGTTACCCCATTTTTTGACGACGGTCTGCATGACTTGATTCCGGGAGTGTCTACATAGTAGATACTAAGGGCGTGTGGGGCTGGCTGCAAGTCCATCAGCAACGCAAGGCATCAGGTTCACCTTCCCCAAGCAGTCATGTCATGCGCCTTGCGTGGAGGTCCTCATGCGTACGCCGGTCAATGCCAGGCGAGGAAACAAAAACCGGGATCACGTTCGTGTTTCCATCTTGCTGAAGTCCTCGCGCGCCGTGAGCCACGCCTTTCGCGGAAGAGAAACGGCTGTACGGACACTCGAGGCCAGTGTGACCTGATGGGGGTTGACTGGATTCACGCTAACCGTCGTGCGACTCCGACGGTCTGCTTGCTATCTGTGCGGCAGATCACGAAGTCGATCCATCCGCTCTGCCAGCGATTTCAGTTCTTCGACGTCCATTGCGACGAGTGCCTTGGCAGTGGTTTCGATGCGGGTTTCCGGAGTTTCGCTCGCGCCGTCCAAGGGCCGAAGGAACCACGCTGCGACATAACCCGTGTAGATCCCTGCGAGACCCACGCCCGCAACCATCAGACCTGCGGCAAGGACGCGGCCTTCGGATGTCACCGGGTAACGATCTCCGTAGCCGACGGTGGTAATGGTCGTCATCGTCCACCAGAGCGCATCTTCGGCGGTCTTAATGTTGGCGTTGGGTACGTCCTCGAAGTGGAGGATACCGATGCTCGCGAGGACGATGAGCAGCAGAGCCATCAGCGTTGCGGCCAGCATCGCGCCATGCGCGCGGCGCTGCAGGATGAAGGAGGCAATGACTTTCGCCGACCGCATCGCGCGCAGTACACGCAAGAGCCGGAAGATCCGCGCGGCGCGGCCGGCGCGGAACGCATCGATCGTCGGAATGCTGGAGATCAGGTCGATCCAGCCCCAGCGGATGAAGTACTGCCATCGATTCGGTGCGCGCCTCAACGTGACGAGGAAGTCGAGGAAGAAGATCCCGCAAATGACATCGTCGGCATAGTCGAGGATCCGCCGCGTGTCCGGACCCATCGGCAGCGCGACGCTTGCACCGATCACAGCAAGGCCGACAACACTGAGCACGAGCGTGAAGAGCAGGTAGGCGGTATGACGGGTATCGCGTTCTTCCATGGCGGTGACGACGGACTCAGGTTCGATAACCGGGCAGAAGGTACACGACCCCATCCCACCTGAAAAACACAGGACAACGATGGAGGTGCCCTGGACTGCGTCGTCCGCTCGCACCGCCGCTCATGTCAAACGTCCGACGTCACAACAAAACGTTCTTGATCCCAGACTCAGTCGCCATCTTCATTCTCGCGCGCGAGTTGCGATTTGAGGTGATAGGCATCGATGGAAAACTCGGTGCTGTCCGACGCGGCGGCGAGGATACGGGGCTCGAGGCCTTCCCTCTCTTCCCCGGTCTCGATGGATGTGAAGCCGGCTGCTGCCGCTTCTGCAAACAGTTTTTCGGTTAGCCGCTTTGCCTTCGCGTCGTAGCTCTCCACGTCGGGATTGGCGCCGGGAGGGATGTTTTCCTCGATCCATTCGTTGGCCCACCTCATGAAGCGGTTGCTCATGACTGCTCACTCCATCTTCGTGCATCGGGTTCGACAAGCGGTGTCAGGTATGCGGATCGCGAGCGCTGCGTAAACCTGATTCCCGTTCCCGGAATCGTCCGATTCGCCAAAACGCATCGGGCGCTCTCTCGCCGATGACTTACACCGCAGGAAAAACCGGTGTATCTGATGCGGACTCCGCCGGATGCACGACCCAGGCGCGCGAGCCGCAGGCTTTGCACGACAACACGGCGCTTGGCGGGTCTTCCATCGAACGGTCGTACGCATGCGGTTCTTCATAGACGACGAAATCGGGCAGCGAAAAACTCTGGGAGAGCACCGCGGCGTCGACACGGCACTCTGCTCTGACGCTTCCGATCGAGTCAAGTTTCACGCACACGCCGCTTTGACGCATTGCGCGTTCAACCGGCGCGAGATGCGCACAACAAGTGGTGGCCCGAGGGTCGAGGTCGTACTCGACCCTGTCGGGCGTCCAGAACACGTCGCCTGCGTCCAGCATTGCAGCGTAGCGCTGTCTGCGCGGGTCGATGGCCATTGCAGCGCGCCATGCGGTGTACTCGGCCATTGCCGTGGATGTCGGACGATGAAGACGTCTGAACGCGCGTGGTGCAGGTGTCAGCGGGCCGCGGCTTTGCCGCGCTCGGCGCAAGCCAAGAGCGATTGCGGTCACGAGAATGAGGAGTGCTGGTGCAAAGCCTGCAGCGAGTTCGGCCGGAACGCGCTGATGATTCACGCGGAATCCAAGGGCGATCACCACCCAGAACGCGGAAGCCACGCCAGCCATTGCGACCAGCAAACTGCGTTGCGCGCTCCAGCGACTCGCTGCGGCGGGAGCGCATGACGTGCTCGTACGACCATCGGCCGGCACACTGGGCTGCTCAAGTGGAATGTGGAGGGCGGCTTCGTCTACACCGGTGGACGGGTCGAGCTCGCGTTGATGACCTGCAAATAGCCAACCGCCAATTGCCCCGACTGCGAGCAACGGTGCAATCAGGACCATCACCACCAACGACAGGCCGCCGATCCAGCCCAGTGTGTCGCTCCCGAGCACATTCGAGACCACGATCAGCAGCAGGGGCGCGCCGAGCACTGCCGCACCGGCAACGACGCAATGCAGGACACCGCTTCGTCGCCGCCGTAGCCACCAGCCTACGCCCGCGCCGACGAAAAAGAGGGCCAGCGATGCGACAACCTCGGTCATCGAGTGGTTTCCACGCACGTCCTCCTGATGAGTCTCCGTTCCGCACTGGCCCGGCATCATCCCGTTTCATGGCGAACGTTGTCGAGGATCGCGTCGGCGCGATTCACTCGCGTTCGCGGGAAGTGAATCTCCACCGTCTCGCCGCCGGAAGCGCCAGGGAACTCCTGCACTGGTCGTCATTCCCGCGAACGCGGGAATCCAGTGGGATCTCCTGCGCGAAAATCATCGGCCAGATGAATTCCCGCGTTCGCGGAAATCACGACAGACTGACGTGTTCGGGCGATGCCTTAGGGCTGGGCGTCCCGGTTGCGATAATCCGTCGGCACGTAGGTGAAGCCGGCATTCTCCTTGCGAAGATGCCCAATGCCCGGAAAGGGGAGGTGGGCTCCCGCCACCATGTCGCGTTCGTCAGCCAGCCGCGTGAACTGCCGGTTGCGTTGCGACCCGGCCGCTGGCTGGTCGACGTCGTACGTGATGGTGACCTCGGGATGCGCCATCTGGATCGATTGCACATGCAGGATGTCGCCGATGAACTCCAGCGTCTGTCCGTTGCTGCGAAGGACGTAGAACGCATGACCCGGCGTGTGTCCGGGTGTCGGCAGGGCGCTGACGCCGGGCGCGACTTCGCCGGCACTCTTGAAGCCGCGGACCTTTCCGGCCTTCACGTACGGTGTCAGGCTTTTCGTGGCCTGCTCGAAATAGCTTTTGTCGTAACCGTCCACACCGGCCTGATTCGCGGGAGCCAGGAAAAAGTCGATGTCCGGTTGCCCGACATGGATCGTCGCATTGGAAAAAACCATGCGCCCGGCTGCATCGACGAGGCCACCGCTGTGGTCGGTGTGCACGTGGGTCAACAACACGTCGTTGATCTGCTCGGGGCGATAACCGGCACCGCGCAGGCTGTCAACCAGCTTGCCACCCGCGCCCGCGCCGAAAAAAGCGCCGCCGCCTGTATCGACGAGGATTCGTTGCGTACCGGTGTCGATCAGGTACGCGTTGATCGATGCCTCGACCGGATTTGCCATGAAGGCGCGACGGAGCATCGAATCGATCTCGGTCACCGAGGCGCCCTTGAGGAGCGCGTGGAGATCCTGCGGTACCGTGCCATCGGACAGCGCGACCACGTCGACGTTGCCGACGCGAAAACGGTAGAACGCACTTTGCTTTGCGCCGGGCGCGGACACTGCACTCGCGTGTTCCGTGGACGGCTCGGCGGCGTATGCGCGGGTCGGATTCAGGCCATTGAGCGCCAGCGCCAACAGACACGCGGCGGCGACGCCGGTGAACCGCAGGAACATTGGCGCGAACTTGGCGCTCGGGGTCGTGTGAAAATAGGTCGGGTTCATCGTGTGCCTCATCTGTCACTGGAAGAGATGCGACGATAGATCGGGTGACGTGCCGGGTGTGAGTTTGAATGGGTGATACGAGGTATCGATCGGGTGGATATCAGACGTTCCGAGTTGCCATTGCTCATCTCGCTCGACGCGCTGCTCGAAGAGTTGAACGTCACACGGGCCGCGCGCCGGCTCAACATCAGCCAGTCCGCGTTGTCGGGCCAGCTGGCGAAGTTGCGTGACATCTTCAACGACCCGCTGCTGGTGCCGGCCGAGAGCGGTCGCGGCATGGTCGCCACGCACCGCGCGCAGGAACTGAAGACCAAGCTCGGCGACGCGCTGCGCCAATTGCAGGGCGCCGTCCTGCCGAGCGGGGTGTTCGATCCGGTCACCGCGCAACGCACCTTCGTGATCGCGGCAAACGACAGCGTCTTCACTATCCTCGGCGTCCCCGCGCTCGGCCGCATCCTGGGTTTCGGCAACCGTGGTTTGCGCGTCAGTTTCGTCAGCTCATCCGACCAGGAATTGAGGGAGCGCATGGAGCGCGGCGAGATCGACCTGTTCCTCGGCGACACCGGAAAGGTGCCCGACACGCTGAAGTCCCGCTTCCTGATGAGCGACTCGTTCCTGATGGCGCAGCGCAAGGGGCATCCGCGTGGCAACCGCGCGGCGACGCTGGATGAGTATTGCGCCTTGTCTCACGTGCTCGTGTCGCAGCGTGGAGAATTCCATAGCCACATCGACGAGCTGTTGAGCGCAATCGCACGTAAGCGCGATGTCGCAATCACTGTTCCCAGCTACAACCAGGTCGCTCTGGTGCTCAGCCATTCCGATTGTGTCGCGACGCTGCCGAGGCGTTTGCTGATGCGTTACCGCGCCATTCTGGACATTCTGCCGGCGCCCATCGAAGTTCCGCCGTTCCGGCTCGCGATGGCCTGGCACGCGCGTGCGCATGCCGACAATGGAAACGTCTGGCTGCGCGAGCTGTTCGTGGAACTGGCCACTTCACCGGACGATGCGGATCGCGATGCGCAGTCGGGTGACGGGAATCGTTGAGCGCATCCAAACGGCTGCGCGTGATCGTGCAAGTTCACTCGATCGATCAAGCGGAAAAGCGACGAAACGGAAGCGCAAGTCCCAATCGCTTTTCCATCCTGTGAACCCCCTGTGACGACGGCGCCGTCGGGCGACGGATCCAGCGCCGCCGCAGGTACATCACGCGCCAACCCATTAGAATCGCCCGGTGTCGCGTCCGGGCGGCGACTCGCTTTTCTGCCCGACGAACGGAACATTCGTTCGACGCATTCCCGATCAGAAGGAAGTTGAACCATGTGGATGGTCGTCGCGTATACGGTCGTCATCACGGCGTTTGCCGTCGTGATCCTGATGAATTTTCACCGGCCCGAGAAATCGGTGCGCCATGCGGTGAAGCATTGTCATGCGATCGACGATCCGCAGTTCGCGCGCGAGATGGACGCGATGCTCGGGCCGGATGTGCTCGATGGCAATGCGATCACGGCGCTTCAAAACGGCGATGAAATCTTTCCGTCGATGTTGAAGGCCATTCGGGAAGCCTCCCGGAGCATCACGTTTGAAACCTACATCTACTGGTCCGGCGAAATCGGCAAGCAGTTTGCGGACGCACTGAAGGAGCGCGCTCGGGCCGGCGTTCCGGTGCACATCATGCTCGACTGGGCCGGATCGGCAAAAATGGACGGCTCCTTGCTCGACGAGCTGGTCGACGCAGGGGCCGAGGTCGAGAAATACCATCCGATCCGCTGGTACTCCATTGCGCGATTGAACAACCGGACGCACCGGAAGTTGCTCGTCGTCGACGGTCGCATTGCATTCACCGGTGGCGTCGGCATCGCCGATCAATGGCAGGGGCATGCCGAGGACCCTGAGCACTGGCGGGACATCCATTTCAGGGTCGAAGGGCCGGTGGTGGCGCAGATGCAATCGGGTTTCATGGACAACTGGATCAAGACGACCGGTCGGGTCTTGAACACCGACCTGTACTTCCCCGCACTGCCTGCGGTCGGCGACAAGCGCATGCATCTCTTTGTCAGCTCGCCGGGCGGCGGCAACGCGTCGATGCATCTGATGTACCTCCTCGCCATCGCTGCCGCCCGGAAGTCGATTGATCTGCAGGCGGCTTATTTTATTCCCGACGCTCTGATGGTGAAGGCACTGATCGATGCACGGAAACGCGGCGCCCGCATTCGTTTGCTGGTGCCGGACAAGCACATCGATTCACGACTGGTGCGGATGGCTTCGCGACGGACGTGGGGCGACCTGCTGGCCGCGGGGGTGGAGATTCACGAATACGAAAAAACAATGATGCACAACAAGATGCTGATCATCGATGGCTTGCTCGTTTCCGTCGGCTCTACCAATTTCGACATGCGCTCGTTCAACCTCAACGACGAGGCGAGTCTCAATATCTATTCAACCGCGTTTGCGAACGCGATGACGCAGGTGATGGAAGCCGATCTCGAAGACACCACACGTTTCACGCTGGACGACTGGAAGCGACGACCGTGGCACCAGAAGATCGGCGAGGTGCTTGTGCGGCCGATCGAGTCGCAGCTCTAGGCATCTGCGAAGTCTTCGAGGTCGGTAGGACGGCTACGGGTCGGGGCGGGTGGATTCGCGGAGTCGAGCGGCAAGCCGATTGTGCGGTCGCCCGCTGAATCGCACCATCGGGTCGTGGTCCACAAAGTGGACATTTGGCTGAGTGTGTCAAAGAGCTGGCATGGCTGGTCTTTCGTCACTGTTCGGCGGGGGCTGCCAGGGGAATGGATGCTGCGCCGACCACTTGCGTCGATCCTGTTGGCATGACTCCTCGCAGGGTTGTGTGCGCTGATCGTCAAGGCGGATCCGCGCGCCGGCAATCCAGCGAAACAGTCCGTCGGCCACCATAGGCCGCCGTGAACTGCAGCGCGACTTCGCGTGCCATGCCCTGGAGGTGCCACGTCAGATCGAGGCACCCACGTCCCGGCACGAACTCCGTCGCGGGCCGCAGGCAAAACCAAGGCATGCCTGCTGGCCATCATTTTCCTGCGAACGTGCGTGCTTGCGGGGGAGCAGGGTCGCGATGGGACATCCACTGCACGAAGCGCGCGCCGTGCATGCATTGCCGTTGCACCTCCAGCACCAGACGCGTGCGTGCGGCGTAGGTTTCGGAAAAATTGTGAATGTCGAGGCGCTCGCCGACGTCGCGCATGCTCGGCAGCCGCATCCGATGGCAGTCGATCGGCTCGGGCGTTGCCGCCTGGGCTGGTGCGACAGAGGCGGTGAGGATTGCCAAAGCGAGTACGCTTGCGACGGAACCGATGGACATGATCATGGGGTACTCCTTGAGGGGTCAGACGGTGGGTGTCCGTGCCGCGGGTCCGGTCAACGGGTTGAATCCGGGTCGCTTCACGGTTTCGGAGACTCGGCGTCTGCGGCACGGAAGTCGTTGGAACGTCGATGAAAAATCATGATTTCTTCTGAATCCGGCGCAGCCGCCGACCGCGTGCGGCCCATCGCTTACCTGTTCGGCCCGTTTCGGCTGGACCTGCGCAGTCGCCAGCTGCTGCGCGCGGACGACACCCCGGTTGTGCTCACGTCCAAAGCGTTCGATACGCTGCTGGTTCTGGTCGAGCACGCGGGCGAGGTGCTCGGCAAGGACGCCCTGATGAGCGCGCTGTGGCCGGGGCGGGTGGTGGAGGAGAACAACCTCAACCAGAAGATCTCGACCCTGCGACGCGCGCTCGGTGCTGCCGGTTCGCCCGACCGCTACATCGTGACCGAGCCTGGACGTGGATACCGCTTCGTCGCCGAGGTGCGCGCCGTGCACGACAGGCCGACGGCTGCCGCGCTTGCCGTCGACGACGTGGAGGCACCTTCGATAGCAGGAGTTGTCGACGAGCAGACGGTTCGACGCAGCGCATCGCCGCCCATTGAACATGTCGCCCAGCCCATCGGCGCTGGCGGCCGCGTCGGTCTGTGGCTTGGAACAGGTGCGTTCGTCGTCGTCCTCGCCATCGTCGCGTGGCAGATGGTGAATCGGCGCGTGCACGTTGACACCGGTGCTGTGGACTCGAGCGCAACATCGACCGGCAACACATCGGTGTTGCGGACGTCCAACGCGCTGCTCGTGCTCCCGCTCCACGTGATCGGGAATGTGCCGGACGACGCGAGCTTCGCCGAAGGACTCGGCGAAGAGTTGATCAGCGTGCTGGCGCGCGTCGACGGGCTACGCGTCATTGCGCGCGACTCCGCGTTTCGCGCACGACCGGCAAACGAAGACCTCGCACAGACCGCGCA
>NZ_JBDSWZ010000076.1:0-22382 GCF_039926425.1 Dokdonella sp. | reverse complement strand
GCTGAGTCCATGCCCGTGCGCGATCGCGATGCCGGGGGTCACACCCTCGTCGTCGCGATCTCCTCGCGTGCACTGTTCGATCTTGGCGAAAGCCACGACCTGTTCGAACGCGACGGCGTCGATGCGTTCGCGCGCTATCAGATCGAACGCGAAAACGATCTGCTCGCGCCAGGCATTGCGTTTCCACTGGTGCAGAAACTGCTGAACCTCAATCGGGCGTCGCCCGAGGCGCCGCACGTCGAAGTGATCCTGCTGTCGCGCAACTCCGCCGACACCGGCTTGCGCATCTTCAATGCGATCGAGCATTACGGCCTGGCAATTTCGCGCGCCGCCTTCACGCGCGGCGCACCGACATTCCCGTATGTGCATGCATTTGGCGCTGACCTGTTCCTGTCGGCCAATCCGGACAGCGTGGGGCAGGCGCTGAAAGCCGGCATCGCTGCCGCGACGATTCTTCCGTCGAAGGCGCCGCAGCGCCAGTACGAGCAACTGCGCATCGCATTCGATGGCGACGCCGTGCTGTTCGGCGACGAATCGGAACGCGTGAGCGAGGAGGGCGGCATCGACGCGTTCCATCGGCACGAAACCGAGCGGGTGCTGGAACCGTTGTCCGGCGGCCCGTTTCGCGGCTTCCTCGATGCGTTGCATCGGCTGCAGGAGGCGTTTCCGAGCGAGGCATCGCCGATCCGCACCGCGCTCGTCACTGCGCGATCGGCACCAGCGCACAAACGTGTGATCCTCACGCTCCGCGACTGGGGCGTGCGCATCGACGAAGCCCTGTTCCTTGGCGGGCGTCCGAAGGGCCCGTTCCTCGAAGCGTTCGGCGCAGATATCTTTTTCGACGATTCGGCGACCAATGTCGAATCCGCGAGGCAGCATGTCGCGACCGGGCACGTTCCCCGATCCGCGCACCGCGATGTACCTTGACCCGCCGTTCACTCGTATTGCGCGTCATCCCGGTGTGGAACGGTGCAACCTTCGCGACTAGAACGGTCCTAGTGCCTGCACTTTCGCGATCAGCGCACGCTGGATGTTCTCGTGGAGGGGCTTGTGCCAGTTCACGATCAGGTAGGGATGGCCCGCTCCAATGAAGCCTGCCTCGGTCGCGACCGCGAGTGCCCGTGCATCGCCGCAATGGCCGAAAAATGCGTCGCAACAATCGGCGTAGCGCTCGAAAGCGTATTTGAGAATCAGGTACCAGATCCCGCCCGCGGCGTGAATGGCGTCGCGATGGGCGTGTTCCATCCTGCGGATCGTGTCGCCATTGCTGCACGAACCTCCGGACAGATACACGTCACCGAACGCACGCATGTGCGAATACCCTGCGACCCGCAAGCCTCCTTCAGGATCACGATACAAGGCGGCGAGATGTCGCCCGACGTCCGGAGGTGGCGCCGCGAATTTCTTCTGGAACAAATCGCCGACGAGCAATCGTGCGTCGTCCACCTCGGTGATCGTGAGGAATGGGCGAAGCGATTCGGGAATCGTGTGGAGTGCGCTTCTGTGCATGACGCTTTCGCTGCTCGATCGACCTAGACTATCCAACCAGAGCGGCGAACGGTAGCGAAGGGAAGGGGAGCCTGTCGCGGAGATCGGGTCGGGCTGCTGCGCTTGCCGCGTGCTCGTCTCCCGGCCCCTCCCTTGGTGTTGGTGCCACAACGGGCACGCTTCCGTCTGTGACCGGCGGTCAGTCGCGCTCTGTCGCTGCGATCAGCAGTTGATCGAGTTCCCCGGCAGTTCTCCAATGGGAGCCGCACACGAAACGCGGCAGATTCCAGCGTGCGCTGGAGTGCTCGACCGGCGCCGGTTCAGTGCCGAAACACGCGCGCAGCCGATGCTCGGCTTGATGCGTCGGCAGATAGTCGTCGAGCATGTAACGGCTCGCTTCGCCGTACGGCCAGGCCAACAGACTGGATCGATGCGGGGACAGCAGCCCATCCAGCCAATCCGCAGCTGCGCGGACTTCGGCGTCTGCATCCCGGTACGTGTCGATCGTGAGAAACGTGCCCTTGCGCTGCTCGCGTTGCGCGGTTTCGGGGAGGGTGTGGTGGTTGTGATCCCAACTGTGGCTTTCGATCGACAGCAAGCCCTCGCGTTGTGCCGCGACCCACCAGTCATCGTCCCACCAGCCCAGCCCCGCCAGGCAGGTGCGGTCGAGTGTCGCACGCGCATCCGGCGAGACGATCACGAAGCTGGTCGCATGCACGAACGCGCCGGTTTCCCCGCTGAAATCACGCAGGATGCCTGCGAAGCCACGTTGCATGCCGCAGGTCGGATGATCGAGGTCGTGCCAGTCGAACCACGAGCCATCATCGAAGGTGATCGCGACCGCATGTGCAACCGTTGACGGCGACGCGCCACCCATCAGCACATCCACCACCTGCGTGAGAGGAACGATCCGCAAGCCTTTGCGGTGGATCAGACGCAGATCTGCGGCCAGCGCGACATGGTCGTTGGTCGCGTAGTCGTTGCCGGAAATGTTGTTGGAATGATAGGTGAGAACGGGAACGCGCATCGGCGCCATTGTCTCGCAATTTGCCGCCGCCGAAGTCGCCGGGTCCGCCTGTCGATGTCGCCGGCGGAGCCAATCCGCCGCCGATGGTGGCGTCTGGCGCGCACGGCTACAATACCCCGCTTTGCCCCACGCCCGGACCCCTTCCAATGCCCGCCACTCCGCTCAATCCAACCGATCTGTTCGATATCCGTTCGATGCTGTCCGACGAAGAGCGCATGGTGCAGGACACCGTCGCGCGCTTCACCGACGAGCGCGTGCTGCCGATCATCGGCGACTGCTTCGACAAGGCGCGCTTTCCACAGGAACTGATTCCGGAGATGGCCGACCTTGGCCTGCTGGGTTCGTCGCTGCCGACCGAATACGGCTGTGCCGGAATGAACGGCGTCAGTTACGGCCTGGTGTGCCAGGAGCTCGAACGCGGCGATTCGGGCATCCGCAGCTTTGCCTCGGTGCAGTCGTCGTTGTGCATGTATCCGATCTACGCCTACGGCTCGGAAGAACAGCGCCGACGCTGGTTGCCGGACATGGCCGCGGGCAAGGTGATCGGCTGCTTCGGCCTGACCGAACCGCACGGCGGGTCCGATCCGGCCAACATGAAGACGAATGCGAAGAAGGACGGCGCCGACTGGATCCTCAACGGCGCCAAGATGTGGATCACCAACGGCAACCTCGCCCACATCGCGATCGTCTGGGCGATGACCGACGAAGGCATCCAGGGCTTCCTCGTGGAGAAGGACTTCGCCGGTTTCAGCGCGCAGGAAATCCACAAGAAAATGAGCTTGCGCGCCTCGGTGACCTCGGCGCTGTTTTTCGACAACGTGCGCGTGCCGGAAACAAACCGCCTGCCGAACGTGAAGGGCCTGAAGGGGCCGCTCGGCTGCCTGACGCAGGCACGCTACGGCATCACCTGGGGACCGATCGGCGCGGCCATTGCGTGTCTCACCGAGGCGACCGAGTACGCGAAGAACCGCATCCTGTTCAACCGTCCGCTTGCGGCCAATCAGGCAGTGCAGCTGAAACTTGCCGACATGGCGCGGCGGATCACGCTGGCGCAGTTGCTGTCGCTGCAGCTTGGGCGTTTGAAGGACGCCGGCAGCATGCAACCGACCCAGGTCAGCCTCGCGAAATGGAACAACTGCCGCATGGCGATCGACATTGCGCGCGAAGCGCGCGACATCCTTGGCGGCGCCGGCATCACCACCGAACATTGCCCGATCCGCCACGCGTTGAATCTCGAATCGGTCATCACCTACGAGGGGACTGAAACCGTGCATCAGCTGGTGGTCGGCCGCGAACTCACGGGCATCAACGCGTTCTGACGTCAAGCAGTCATCGAACGGGGATACGCATGCGCAATGATGTGCTGGTGGTCGCGGGGGGATTGATCGCGGTGGTCGCGGGCGTGCTGCTTTACCAGGGCATGATGCAGCGGCAGGACCAGAAGCAGTTGCTGTCCGAAATGCGACTGCAGAGCGAGTCGACCCGGCGCGAGCTCGATCGGCTGTCGGCGGAGCAGTCGGCGATTCGCACGACGGTCACCCAGACGCATGACGCCGTCGCTGCGGTGACCGATCCGTCAAACATCGCGATGCGCAATGATTTCACGAGTGTCGCCGCAATGCGCACGGCGATTGCCGAGTATTACGCGACCACGCTCAAACTGCCGTCGAACAATCAGGAGGCGGGGCTCGCGGCGCCGGATCAGTATCACGGCACTGCGCTGCAATCGGCGAGCGTGATGCCGGACGGGCACATCGAACTGCTGTTCGGAGCGGTGCCCGGTCATGCGGGCGGGCACATCCGCCTGGTTCCGGATCTTTCCGGAAGCGACGCGATGGGCATGCGCTGGCATTGCGAAACCGATGACTTCGCATCGATCGCACAGACCTTGCCGGGCTGCGAGTACAAGGGCGTGCATCCAACCGACGCCGCGCAACCGGCGATTCATGCCGCCGCGACGGAGGGTTGATGGATCGCATGAACACGCGGATCGAAACGGAACGCCTGATCCTGCGCGTTCCGCATCGCGATGATTTCGACGCATACGCTCGGATGCTGGCGGACGAGGAAGCAGCGCGCCACATTGGCGGCATGCTGCTGCGCGCTCCGGCATGGCGCAAATTCCTGCAGATGCCGGGTGCATGGGCGATCCAGGGATTCGCGATGTTTTCGGTGATCGAGAAATCCAGTGGCCAATGGATCGGACAGGCTGGGCCGTGGCAGCCCGAAGGCTGGCCGGGAACGGAGGTCGGTTGGGCATTTGTCCGTTCGTCGTGGGGGAAGGGTTACGCAAGCGAGGCGGCAACCGCGTCGATCGATTGGGCGTTTGCGAAACTTGGCTGGACCGACGTGATCCACTCGATCGTCCCTGAAAACCGGGCGTCGCAGGCACTGGCGCAACGACTCGGTTCGATCAACCGCGGACGCGGCCGATTGCCGCCGCCGTTCGAGGAGGTGCCGATCGATATCTGGGGACAGACGCGCGAGCAATGGCTCGCACGACGTGCGGGAGCGGGCTCGGCATGATCAGCGTCTACGGCTATTCGCCGTCCGGCAATTGCCACAAGCTGCGCATGATGCTCGGGCATCTCGACCGCGACCATCGCTGGATCGAAACCGACAGCGCGCACGGCGCGACGCGCACGCCGGAGTACCTTGCGAAAAATCCTAACGGCCGCGTGCCGATGTTGGAAACCGACGACGGACGCATTCTCGTCGAGTCGAATGCGATCCTCTGCTGGCTGGCGGAAGGCACCCCATATTTCGGTGGGGATGCCTGGCAGCGCGCGCAGACCTTGTCATGGCTGTTCTTCGAGCAGTACAGCCACGAGCCGTACATTGCCGTCGCGCGCTTCATTTGCGGCTGGGCGCCGCCCGACTCACCGCGACGGGCGGAGTTGCCGACGTTGCGCGAACGCGGCCATCAGGCCTTCGGCGTGATGGAAACCCACCTTGCCGCGCACGCATGGTTCAGCGGCGACCACTACAGTATCGCCGACATCGCGCTGTTCGGGTACACGCACTGTGCCGACGATGGCGGTTTCGCGCTCGGCGCGTATCCGCACGTGCTCGCGTGGCTCGACCGCATTCGCGCGCAACCGGGATTCGTTTCGATGCCGGCGCTTGCCGCGGAAAACGCCGAGCGGATTGCGCTCTCCAGAACCGGGTAGGCGCGAGAGGCGCGCCCGCGGTCCGCTTCGATTTGTTTCGACGTCATGCCTGCAAACGCAGGCATCCATTTTCATCGGGAAACGGGTTGGCGCTGACGCGCACGATCCCGCTGCACTCTTCCAGGTCCTTCCAATGTCCGCGACGCCCAACGCCATTCCTGCACGTCACCGCAACGTCAATCGAGCCGACGTCTGCGACCGGAACTTCATTGAATTCGTGGGCGACTGGAGCGGTACGCCGGGTCGCCCGCCACGTGCGGACGACCCGGTCCTGGAGGGTAGCCTGTGCACGGCCGGCGATTTCGTGGAGCTGCTTGAATCGCAGCTGGCGTCTCGACATCTCGACCTCATGGCGCGGGTGCTTCGCGTGCAGAACAAGGTCTTCTACACCATCGGATCGAGCGGCCACGAAGGCAACGCGATGGTTGCCCGCCTGACCCGGCACACCGATCCTGCATTCCTGCACTATCGCAGCGGTGCCTTCATGGCCGAGCGATTTCGCAAGCTGCCCGGGATGGATCCAATCATGGATTCGGCATTGTCATTCGCTGCGAGCAAGGACGATCCGGCATCGGGCGGCCGTCACAAGGTATGGGGATCAAAGCCGTTGTGGGTGCTTCCGCAGACGTCGACGATTGCCTCGCATCTTCCAAAAGCGCTCGGCACCGCGGTCGCGATCGAACAGGCGAAGCGCATTGCCCATCCGTTGCCGGTGCCCGCCGATTCGATCGCAATCTGCTCGTTCGGCGATGCGTCGTCCAATCATGCGACTGCCCAGACCGCGTTCAACACGGCGCAGTGGACGGCGTATCAGAAGTTGCCGGCACCGGTGCTGTTTGTCTGTGAGGACAATGGCATCGGGATTTCGGTGAAGACACCGGGCGGCTGGATCGGCAATGCATTCCGGCATCGCGATGGTCTCGACTATTTCCCCGCTGACGGTCTTGATCTGGCCGCCGGCTACGAGCAGGTAGCCCGGGCCGTGCATCACTGCCGCACCACGCGCCGTCCGACGTTCCTGCATCTGCGCACCACGCGGATCATGGGACATGCCGGCACCGACTTCGAAATCGAATGGCGCAGCATCGAAGAGCTGATGGCGGTGGAGGCGAGTGATCCGCTGTTGCGATCCGCGGCGATCGCGCTTGAATCGGGGTTGTACACGCGTGAGTCGTTGCTTGCGGTGTACGAAGAGACCCGCCGCACATGTTTCGCGGCGGCCGATGAAGCGGATCGGCGGCCCAAGCTCGATCGTCTCGAAGACGTCATCGCGCCGCTCGCTCCGTACACGCCGTCGAAGGTCGAGGCGGAGGCGACGCGCGCGGATTTCGCGGAGAAGCGCGCATCGGTGTTCGGCGGCGAGGACAAACTTCCCGAACGACTGCCGCCGCGGCATCTCGCGATCCAGATCAACAATGCGTTGCACGACCTGTTCGCCAAGTATCCGCAGGCGCTGCTGTTCGGCGAGGATGTGGCGCAGAAGGGCGGTGTGTACACCGTCACCAAGGGGCTGCACAAGGCGTTCCGGAATGCGCGCGTGTTCAACACGCTGCTCGACGAGACGATGATTCTCGGCCTCGCGCAGGGGTACGCGAACATGGGCCTGCTGCCGATTCCCGAGATCCAGTACCTCGCCTACTTCCACAACGCCTGCGACCAGATCCGTGGCGAGGCGGCGTCGCTGCAGTTCTTCTCGAACGACCAGTTCCGCAACCCGATGGTCGTGCGCATGGCGGGGCTCGGCTACCAGCGCGGCTTTGGCGGGCATTTCCACAACGACAATTCGATCACCGCACTGCGCGACATTCCCGGCTTGATCGTCGGATGCGCAAGTCGAGGCGACGATGCGGTCACGATGCTGCGCACGCTGACCGCGCTGGCACAGGTGGACGGCCGCGTGTCGATCTTCCTCGAACCGATCGCGCTGTACATGACCAAGGATCTGCACGAGGCGGGCGATGGCCAGTGGCTGACGTCGTATCCGCCGCTCGACCAGTCGATGACGCTTGGCGAAGGACGCGTCTACGAACCCGACGCGTGCGACCTTGTGATTTTCACGTATGGCAACGGCGTACCGATGAGCCTTCGCGCCGCGCGCGAGATTGAAACGAAGCGTGGCTGGAAATGCCGCGTCGTCGATCTCCGCTGGCTGGTGCCGTTGAACGATGCGTACATCGCCGAACAGGCAAAGACCGCGCAGCGCATCATCGTCGTTGATGAGGGTCGTCATTCGGCGGGCATCGGCGAGGGCGTCATTACCGCGGTCGTCGAGGCGGGGCAGGGCAGCACGCCATTGAAGCGCGTCGTTGGCGTGGACACCTTCACACCGCTCGCCAGCGCTGCGTTCCTGGTGCTGCCGGGCGAAGCGGATATCGTCGCGGCCGCCGAATCGCTGCGCTGACCACGGCGCCTTGTTCGTGTTGTTCCGTGCATGCAGTGCGGTCGACCGCGAGCGGACCCTATGAAGAGTTGCGAGTCCGGCTGGATCGCCCGCGCGTTCCATGCAGCGACGGCTGCGTGCGTCGCTGCGGCACTTGTCGCGGCGTGGCTGTGGTCGCCGCGCGTTCCGTACGCGGATGCATGGCGACACTACGCGCGTCTGATCGACGCGTCCTTTGCACGCGGTGTGCTGGCTGCCGACAACGGGCATCCGGAAGTGTTCGCGAATGTGGTGCGCTGGATCAGCCTGCACCAATGGCATGGCAATGAAGACCTGCAGATCGTGGTCGGCCTGCTTCTCGCGCTGGCGACGCTGGCCGCGCTGTTGCGCATCATCTGGACCGACGAAGGTTTGAGTCCGTCGCAGCGTGCGGCCGCGATGTTCACGATCACCCTCGGAATCTTCTGGCTCGGCAACGCGCGCGCGCTTCTGCACGACAACGAAACGCTGGATGTCTACAGCGTGCTGCTGTGCCTCGCCCTTGCGCTCGGATGGACCCGTACACGACCGGGAGACGACGCGTCGCTCAGGTCGACCATCGGCGCGACGATCCTGTGCTTCATGGCCGCGTTCAATTTCGGAAGTGGCATCGCCGCGTTTGGCGCGCTGTTCGCGGTGCTGTTCATTGCACGCGCGACGTGGCTGCGATGGGGGATCGTGGTTGCGGGGTTGGCCGTCACGCTGGTCGTCTATCGGCTGCTGGCCGGGAGCGTCGGTTCGCCGCCGCTCGCGCCGATCGATCAGGGGCTGACCGCGGTTCGCTGGTTGGCCGCGCCGCTGATCTATCTGTGTTGGCCGGTTGTGGATCCTGCAGTCGGGGGAGTGCTGCGCGTGGGAATGATTGCGCGCGCATGGACAGCTGTCTTTGGCGACGTTCGCACCAGCGCGCTCCCGCAGGCCGTGTGCGGCACGCTGCTGGTGATCGGCGTCCTACGATCGACCTGGCGTGCGCGACGCGATCGGCGCTGGACCGGAGCAACGCACACGTTGTGTCTTGCACTGGCATGGTTCGGCCTCGGGGTTTCCGCGTTGATCGCGTTGACGCGCGTCGACTATTTCGCGGGGTTTCCCGCACAGATCTACGCACCGCGCTACCTGCCGTGGTCGAGCCTCGCATGGGCTGGCTGGCTGGGCGCGTGGGTGACGCAACGCCGGTCGACGAGATGGATCCTGGGCGTGGTGGCGGGCGTCGGCGTGCTCGCGCTGAGTGCGGAGGTCGGCATGACGCTCGTGATGCGCCATCAGCTGGAGGTCGCCAACGACACCGCATTGGCTGCCGTGGTCGGCGTTGATCCGGGTGCGGCCGAAACAGGGGAGTCGGATGTCGAGGATGTCCGCGTTGGAGCCGCGGCAATGAAGCGGCTGGGTGCTGGCCCGTTCGCCTGGTCCGAGGCAGCGCTGATGGGCTTCCCGCCTCCTGCCAACGCGCGGCGACTTGCCGTCGGATCGTGGGACATGAACAGGCTGCGCGGCACGGTCGAACGTGAATGGACCCTCGAAGCGGTCATCGCCGACCCCGGCTGCTCAACCGACCGGTTGTTGGTGCTTGATCGTGGACGGGTGGCCGGGTTGATGCGCCGCGTGAGTGGAGACCGCTGGCGCGGAGTGGCGCGGGTGGAAACGGCTGATCCGTTGTTCGAGGTCGGCGCGCTCGCCTGCCGCCATTGATCGGCGCGGCCACCTGGCGCTTCGAAAACGACCGGATTGCAATCGTCGCGCGGTGGTGGAAACGCGATCGCGCGACTGCCGTTGCAGCACGGATTCGCTATCATCCGCGGGCCATGACCGAGCGCCGCTCCCTCACGATCCTGTTTGCCGACGTCTCCGGAAGTACGCGGCTGTTCGAGACGCGTGGAGACGAAGTGGCGCGCCGACTGATTGGCAATGTGCTGAATGCACTTGGCGACGTTGCCGCGCGCCATGGCGGACGTGTCATCAAGACGATCGGCGACGAGATCATGTGCACGTTCCCCGGTCCGCTGCATGGCCTCCTGTCGGCCACCGACATGCAACGACGCATCAAGACCGATCCGGAGTTCGTGCGCGACAATCTCGCGATCCGCATCGGCCTGCATCATGGCGAAGCACTGGTCGAGAACGGCGACGTGTTCGGCGACGCGGTGAACACCGCGGCTCGCATGGCGGACAAAAGCCTTGCTCGTCGCGACCAGATCGTGACCACCGCGAGCACTGTCAATGGCATCACCCAGACCACCGGGTTGCGGACGCGGTCGCTGGGTCAGGTTCGCGTGCTGGGCAAGCAGGCGCCCATCGAGATCGTGGATGTGATCTGGCAGGATGACGTCGCGAATGTCACCACCGTGCAGCGCGTGATGCAGAACGTCGATGCGGCTGAACGGTGCCGGCTTCAGTTGCGTTACAAGAGTCTGGTGTTCGAGGTCGACGAAGGCATGTCGTTCTCGATCGGGCGTGATCCGGCCAGCAGTCTCGTCGTCGAAACCGAATGGGTCTCGCGCAATCATGCGTTGATCGAATGGAAGCGCGGCTATTTCATGCTGGCCGACCGCTCGACCAATGGCACCTGGCTGAAGATCGGCGACGACGACGATCTTCTCGTCCATCGCGACGAGGTGCATCTGCGCCGCAGCGGCACGATGAACTTCGGCCAGGCGCACCGCATCGACGACGCGGATCTGGTCTATTTCAACTGCGCCGAAGCCTGAAGCGTTGCCGACGCCGGCTGTCCGGCGATGCGGCAGGCGAGCGGAGATTTGCCTGCGCTTCCTTGGTTCCAGTCGCTTTTTTTTCGGTCCCGGCGGTCAACTTTCTCGCTCCTTCGACTGTAGCGTGCAAGGACTGTCCTTCCCCTGCGAAGCGGGGGAAGGTGGCGACGCCGGAAGGGGCGCTCTTGATCTCGATGTTGATCTTGATCCTTCGCTTCGCGTTCCAACCAGAAGCGCCCCCTTCCGCCCTCCGGGCACCTTCCCCCGCTGCGCAGGGGAGGAAATCCGGGGCCGCGTCCCTGCCTGGGCGATCTCTCGCCTGCACGAGCAGCGTCAGCGGCAATGATTCCCGTCGATGCGCACGTCGTCGACGGACGTCATCGGGTATGCGTGCCGCGCATCCTGAGCCCGCCCATCCCGCGCTCGCGGTGATTGGGCTGCGCGATCTCAGGCAGCGTCGAAGCCGTTTGCGAAAATGTGATCGAAGTTGCTCGGGGGCAGGTCCGATCCCTGGAAGATGCCGAGCGGCGAATAGTTTTCATAGCCGGGGAACACGTAATAGATGTTCGGGTTGGCCATGCGTCGAACGAGCGCCTCCGACATCACCTGGCGAAAGTCGGTGGTGACTGCGACGTCGTTGCCTTCGTACAACTGGTCGCTGGCGAGGCCGGCGTACGTTCCGTACACGTGTCCGCCGTTGACAGCGCCGCCCATCGCGATCATCACGTTGCCGTAGCCGTGATCGGTTCCGCCGTCGGAATTCTCCAGTACGCGACGGCCGAACTCGCTGACGACGAGCACGTTGACGTTGTTCATGAAGTTGCCGGCGGCATCGCTTGAAAGATCGGTGTAGAACGCGGCGAGTCCGTCCGAGAGACTCGATGCCTGATTTCCGAACCAGTCGTATCCCTGCGTCGGATTGCCTTGGCCGACGTGCGTGTCCCAATTGCCGAGGTCGATCGTCGCAACGCGCAAGCCGACGTTCAACTTGATCATCTGCGCGATGTTGCGCAACTGCGAGCCGAAACTTCCGTTGTACGCGAGCGAATAATTCGCGCCGCCAGCGGCTTGGTAACCGCCGGTGTCACTCGCGCTGTACGGATTGAAGTCGACCGACCGAAGCATCGCGAGCGAGTTGAGCGTATCTGCGCCGGCGCGTTCGAGCTGGGTGCTGCCGCCGTTCCACAGCGCATTCATCCGCGACACGCCGCCCACCAGCCCGTGTGCGCTGTCGTCGTTCTGCCATGACCAGTGGAACGTGTCGAGACGGAAATCCGATCCGCTGTTCATCGTGATCGCATCGGTGCTGCCGAGCAGACTGCTCGCCGTGATGCTGCCGAGCGACGTTGCAGGCAGGGGAACGGTGGTCGGCAGGCCGCCGCTCGCAAGATGCCGCGTCAGCCAACCGATTCCGTTGCCGGAACCTCCGCCATTGCCGAACTCCAGGTTGGTCTGCGCTTCGAAATGGCTGCGGATCACCGGGTTGGGTTGCAACTGGCCGGCGCCGACAACGAACGCCGCATGCCCTTGCTGATACAGATCGTGCAGGCCTGTGGCGCGGGGATGCAGGCCCCAGGTGGAGTTGTTCAGTGCGAGTGCGGCACCAGCGCCGCTCCCCGGGATGCGGGTGTTGGTGCGGTTCGTTTCGTAGTCGGCGCGGTACGGACTGCCCGCGCCCGGTGGAAGCAGGCTGAGCCCATCCATCGCTCCGCGCAGGAAGACCACAACGAGTGTGTCATTGCTGGCGCTGGTGGGAATCAGCGGCGGCAGGAAGTACGCGCGTGCGTGGCTGCTCGCGCCGACGGCCACGGCGCTGACGCCGAGGGTCTTGAGGAAATCGCGTCGATCAAAACGTGTCATGGCGGTTTCCTCTCAGCGGCGCAGGAATTCGGGTGAACACAGGATCAGCCCGATGGTCACGCGCAGGCGTGCGATCGTGTAGTGCTTGGACAACGTGTTCGCGGGATTGAGATGCCACACGCCGGTGTGCTGTGCGCCGCCGTCGGTGTTGTCGGTGACCAGATCGAGCGGAGCCGTTGCTGCGGCTTCCTGGCGAAGAAAATCCACCGCCACGCCGTGTGTCGGTTCCGGTCGGTGACCGATGATGCGGTCGCACCAGTAGCCGACGATGTTGCTGGCGGTGCGCGTCGCGGGATCGGCAAATGCGGCGAGCGTCTGCCCCTGCACGTCGATGAGGAACGGATACGCGTTGTTGTAGCTCTCGGTCTGATGCATCTCCAGCAGGCGCGGCAGCAGGCGCATCGTCATTCCCATTGCGCCGGTGCTCGACCATGCGATCTGGGTGTCCGGATAACCGTTGGGAGCAGGCCAGTAGAACAAACGTTGACCGGCTGCCTGCAATCGACCAAGAAATTCTTCAGTGGGCGTGTAGATCGCCGTGTTGTCCGGCATCGGCGTGAAATCGGCCAGCGTGGCGCGCAACGCGCCGACCGCGGCTGTGGACGGCCGCTTCATCTTCTTGCCCCACGTCGTCTTGAACTCGTCCGACAGCAGGATCTCCCGCACCGCGGTCTCGATCTGGTCGGGCGCCTGCCAATTCGCCTGGAACGTGCTGGCGACTGTCTGCACCAGGGATGCGGAGACGCTGTCGCCTATGAGTCGGCGGCAGAGTTTCCCGATAACGAAATTCGCCGTTCCCGGATGCTGGGCCAGCATGTTGAACAGTGTGATGCCGTCGCTTTGCGCGCCGCCGGCTGAAAAGTTTCGGTGCAGGACGCGCTTCACGCCGGCATCGTGCAGCGCGTTGACGTACTCGAACGTTCCGCCGTTCGGATCGTTGCGCGTCTCGTAGGTGCTTTGCGAGATCGTCCAGCCGGTGAGTACCCGTGCCGCTTCGTAGACGTCGTCGTCGACGTACTGGAGCCGCTCGATCTTGCCGTCCCACGCAATGAAGGTCGGCAGCGACGGATCGTCGTCCGGATCGTCGACGATACCGGCGTAGTTTTCCGCGCCGAGGGTGTGCAGCTCATGCAGTTCGCGCGCGTAGTTCTCGTTGGGGCCGTCACGCGTGTTCGAGTACAGGTCAAGCATGTACATCATCGACGCCGATTCGCCGACCGCCTGCAGCAGCGTGCGAAAGTTGCCGAACACGTTGGGGCGGATCGCGTCGCGATCGAATGCTGGAAACATCGGGCCGCCGTCGTAGTCCCAGCCGAACACGCTGAAATGGTCGTGCCAGAAATCGGCCATCACTTCGTTGAGCTGGCGTGCACTGTAGATCTGGCGGATCAAGGTGGCGCATTCGCTTTCGGCGATCGGCAACATGCGCTGGTAATACTGGTTCGACGCGGTCAGTGCGTGGTGCTCGGTCCACAACTCGTTCGGCGTCTTGCCGAGGGTCGTGAAGCCGGCGCTGGCGATGCGGCTGTCGCATGCGCTGTCGCCGATCGACGACGGATCGAGCTGTCGGTTGACCCAGGCCAGCCAGCGCGCGTCGTCGGTCGCGCCGAGCGCGAGGAACGCAGCATGGTCGGGCGTGGTGAATCCGAACGTGCCCCGACTCAGCCAGCGCACGGCAGGCGGCGGAAATGTGGTCAGATCGGGAACGGTCGGGATTTCATCGTCGATGAGACCGTTGCGGCCCGGGCGTCGCAGCGCGGCACCGGTGTCGTCAGTCGTTGCGCCTGCACTGGAAAAGATCGCCGTGAACAGACGTCGGCGCGAGGAAACGAACGCCGCGTTGGCGGTTGCTGCAGCCATTGAAGGGTACCCCGGATCGTCGATGCGAGCGTTCGTCCATGGTCCGCGCACGTGCACGGGCAGAACAGAGCGGCCTGGTGCCGATTATTCATGCATTGCGCGCGCGCTTTGTGACGGTGCGCGCGAAACACCGTCCGCCGGTGCGATTCAGACGATGAGCGGCTCGGGCTCGATGTCGACGCCGAAGCGCGCTTGAACCTGCGCGCGGATGCGATCGGCCAGTGCGAGGAGATCCGCGCCGCTCGCGTTGCCATGGTTGACCAGCACCAGGGCGTGCTGATCAGAAACGCCGGCGTCGCCTTCGCGCACTCCCTTGAAGCCGCAGGATTCGATCAACCAGGCCGCCGACAGTTTCG
Source organism: Dokdonella sp. (assembly GCF_039926425.1). Lineage (GTDB taxonomy): Bacteria > Pseudomonadota > Gammaproteobacteria > Xanthomonadales > Rhodanobacteraceae > Dokdonella_A. Next base: position 7,497 of record NZ_JBDSWZ010000076.1, on the reverse strand, counting down.
AATGATCGCCGGCGGCCGGCCATGCCGGCAGGTGCGGATGCGCTCGCTGCAGTGACGCGGCTGTCAGGGTGTCGACGACCGGATTCTTGAAGAAACTGCCGGCATTGCCGATCAGCGCCGGATTTGGAAGCTTGCGCATGCGCAGACGGCTGATCGCTTCTGCCACCGAGCGGTGGTCGGGCACGCCGACCCCAAGGGCTGCCAGTTCTTCTCGAACGCCCGCATAGTCGATCCTCAGTTCGCGGGTGCGCGACAGTTCGAATTCGACCGCCGTCACGACGAACCGGTTGCGCTCGCGCTTGAAAACGGAATCGCGGTACGCAAACGCGCATTGCGCCGGATCGAGTCGCACGAGCCGTCCGAGCGGGCGATCCCACGCGTCGACCGCAGCGACGAACTCGCGTACTTCCACGCCATATGCGCCGATGTTCTGGATGGGCGACGCACCGACTGTACCGGGGATCAGCACCAGGTTTTCCATCCCTGCAAAGCCGCGGCCGATCGACCAGTGGACGAGATCGTTCCAGCTTTCGCCGGCTTCAACGCGGATGCGCGCCCGAATGCCGTCGTCGTCGACGATGGCAATTCCGCGGTTCGCCATCGACAACACCACGCCTGGCCAGTCGCGCGTGAAGAGGACATTGCTGCCTTCGCCGAGTACCAGCAGCGGCTGCTCGCGCAGCATTGCGTAGCCGAACAACTCGTCGAGTGCCGCGGCCTTGCGAACGTCGACCAGCAGGTTCGCGCGGGCGGCGACGCGGAATGTGTTGCGTGCCTGCAGCGATGCATTCTCGACGAGGGAGTAGCCGACGCCTTCGGCCTTGGCCGGACTGACGCGGTAGTCGTTCATCGCGTCCGGGCCGTGCGGCCTGCAGAAACCCGACGACGAATCGCGTCGACACTCTCGCCGATCAGCGCAGGCCCGCGATAGATCAGGCCGGTATAGAACTGCACCAGTGACGCGCCGGCGTCGATCTTCGCCGCGGCATCCTCGCCCGACAGAATGCCGCCGACGCCGATCGTCGGTATCGACGGACCGAGCCGCTTCGACATTTCCTGGAGGATGCGCGTCGACCGCGCGAAGAGCGGTTTTCCGGAAAGGCCACCCGCTTCCGCGGCGTGCCGATTGCCCTCGACGGCACCGCGGTCGATTGTCGTGTTGGTGCAGATCACGCCATCGATCCCAGCTGACAGCAGTACGGCGGCCATCGTGTCGAGTTCAGCGTCGTCGAGATCGGGCGCGATCTTCAGCAGCATCGGCTTGCGCGCACCGTGCGTCGACGCGAGTCGTTCCTGCGCCTCGCGCAATGTGCCGATCAGCCGCTTCAATGCATCCTCGCCCTGCAGGTCGCGCAAGCCTTGCGTGTTCGGCGAGGAGATGTTCACCGTGACGTAGCTCGCGCGCGCATACACGCGTTCGAGGCACAGCAGATAGTCATCTGCCGCGCGTTCGTTCGGCGTGTCCTTGTTCTTGCCGATGTTGATGCCGAGGACACCGGAGTAGCGCGCGCGCTCGGCATTGCGGACGAGCGCGTCGACGCCGCCGTTGTTGAACCCAAGCCGGTTGATGACGGCCTGGTGCTGGGCCAGCCGGAACATCCGCGGTTTTGGATTTCCCGATTGCGCGCGCGGCGTGGTGGTTCCGACTTCGATGAATCCGAAGCCGAGTCCCGCCAGCGCATCGATGTATGCGCCGTTTTTGTCGAGCCCTGCCGCAAGCCCGACCGGGTTATCGAACCTCAAGCCGAATGCCTCGGTGGGCACCGGTTTCGGGCGGGATGCGAGCAATGAGCCCACTCCCGAACGGTACGCGGTGTCGATCGCTGCGAGAGCCAGCTCGTGCGCGCGCTCGGCATCGAGGCAAAAAAGGAACGGGCGGGCGAGGGCGTACATCAGTGCGCCCGGCCCGCGCCCAGCGCCGGGTTGCGCCACACGATGGCCTGCAATGCGATCACTGCACCATGTGAATGAAGAACGCGAGTCCGCCAAGGAACAGGAAGATGGCGAGCACCGCGAGCACGACGGCGGCAATGTGCACCCAGCCGAGGATCAGTCCGCCAAGTGCGAGCCCGTCGCCGTCGAGCGTACCCGGCACCGAGCGACGAATCTCGGCCCGCGCCATGTGGCCGGTGATGATCGCCACGACAGCGCCGATGAACGGCAGCACGACCCACGACAGGATGCCGAAAACAAGGCTGATGAGAGCGGTACTGCTGGTGCGGGGAGCCACATTCATCGGGACGTCGGTTGCTGGTCGGGAAGGACCTAAAGGATAGCCGATCGATGTCGCTCACCGCGCAGACCGGACCCTCGGCGGACACCCGTCGGCAGCGAATGGCCGACGTCGGGCGAGTCGGGGCGGCACATACGGCGCGCGCATCGGAGTTTGCACACGTGGCCAAGTCAGACTTGAGCATGACCTTCGCCCCATCCATGGGAGGATCGCGGTGCGCTAGTCTCGGCAGCGGCGCCAGCCCGATCGGGCGTCAACAGAGTCGATGCAGGGTCATCCAGGAGGCGTCATGCGAATTCATTGGTGGCACGTCGGTTGCGCGCTTGCAGTGCTGACAGGAGTCGCGAACGCGTCGACCCTCGATGACCTGCTGGCAAAAAATCTTGCCGCACGCGGCGGGCTGGACACGATCCACGCCATCAAGACGCTGAAGACCAGTGGGACGCTGCGCTTCGGAGAGCAGTTCGAGCTGGCCTTCGAGCAGTACCAGAAAGCGCCGGACTCGGTTCGCAGTGAAGCGAGTTTGCAGGGTCTGACCGCGGTGCAGGCCTGGAATGGCAGCCAGGCCTGGCAAATCTCGCCGTTCCAGGGCCGCAAGGATCCCGAGTTGATGACCCCTGAGGACGCGCGCGGACTTGCCGATGACGCGCCGATCGCCGGCGCGCTCGTCGACTGGCAGACACGTGGCAGTCGTCTGGAATACCTCGGCACCGAGGACGTCGATGGCACGCAAGCGCACAAGATCAAGGTGACGCTGAAGAACGGCGACGTGCAGATCGTCTACCTCGATCCGGATCATTTTCTCGAGATCCGCACCCGTTCGCAGCGGACCGTGCGCGGCACCCTGGTCGAAAGCGTCACAGACTACGGCGACTACGAAAACGTTGCTGGTGTCTTCTTTCCGTTCTCCATTTCCACGGTCAACAAAGCCGACGGCAGCGAGCAGAAAACGTCGGTCGTGCACGCGCAAGCAAACGTTGCGATGGAGGACGCCTTGTTTGCGTTTCCGGGCGCGGCAATCAAGGGAGCCGCGAAATGAGGTTCTTCAAGCACAACACATTGGCGCGCATCGCACTGGCCGGCGCGGTCGCCAACCTCTCGGTGACCGCTCACGCAGTGGACGCTCCCACGCCGCGGTTCGATGCAGGCGCGATCTCGGGACTCGGCGCGCGCAACATCGGGTCGGCGGTGATGAGTGGCCGCATTGCGGCGATCGCGGCGTCGACCGGCAACGACGGCAAGACCACGATCTTCGTCGGCGCAGCCTCGGGCGGCGTATGGAAGTCGACCGACAGCGGAACCACCTTCAAGCCGGTGTTCGACAAGCAACGCGTCCAGTCGATCGGGGCGATCAGCATCGATCCCTCCGATCCGAAGACGATCTGGGTCGGCACGGGCGAGTCGTGGATGCGCAACTCCATCTCCATCGGCGACGGTATCTACAAGTCGAGCGACGGTGGCGAGACGTGGACGAACATGGGACTCGGAAATTCCGAACACGTCGCAAAGATCCTGATCGACCCGCATGACGGCAACACCGTGTATGCGTGCGTGCCGGGACGGCTATGGAGCGATTCGGCCGACCGCGGTCTGTACAGGACCCGCGATGGCGGCAAGAGCTGGAGCCAGGTGCTCAAGGGTCGCAACCTGTCGACGGGATGCGCATCGATCAGTCTCGATCCGAAGGATTCGAACGTCGTTTTCGCCGGAATGTGGGACTTCCGCCGCAAGGGTTGGACATTCCGCTCCGGCGGCGAATCCCCGACCGCCCCGTCGGCGAGCGGACTTTTCCGTTCTGCCGATGCGGGCGCTTCGTGGAACGAGATCACGGCCGACGCCAACAAGGGTTTTCCGAAGACCCCATACGGTCGCATCGCGGTCACCGTTGCGCCATCGGATCCGAACATCGTCTACGCGCTGGTGGAATCGACCGACTCGGCACTGTTCCGCTCGGATGACGGCGGCAAGACGTGGGACAAGCGCGACAAGAGCCAGTTCATGGTCTGGCGACCGTTCTACTTTGCCAGCCTGATCGTCGATCCGAAGAATCCCGAGCGCCTGTTCAAACCCGACCTGACGCTGATCCAGAGTTTCGATGGTGGCAAGAGCTTCGCCAACGTCGGTGGCGGCAGCCACGGCGATCACCATACGGTGTGGATCGATCCCACCGATACGCAGCACGTGATCACCGGCGACGACGGCGGCCTCTGGCAGTCCCGCGACGGCGGCAACAAGTGGTGGAAGTCGAACAACCTGCCGATCTCGCAGTTCTATCACGTGAGCGTCGACGATGCCGATCCGTTCCGCGTGTACGGCGGGTTGCAGGACAACAGTTCGTGGGTGGCCGACAGTGCGTATCCAGGCGGCGTCGCCAACTCGCGCTGGGAAAACATGTACGGCGGCGACGGCTTCTGGATGTTCGCCGATCCGACCGACAAGGACTATCTCTATGCGGAAGCGCAGGGCGGCACCATCGGGCGGGTCAACCGGCATACGCACGAGACACGCAACATCCAGCCGATGCCGAACTACAACGAGAAGCTGCGCTGGAACTGGAACACGCCGATCGCGCTGAGTCCGCACGATCCGAAAACGCTCTACATCGGGTCGCAGTTCCTGTTCCGCACGCGCGACCATGGCCAGAGCTGGGATCGCATCTCGCCCGATCTCAGCACCAACGATCCCGCCAAGCAAAAGCAGGAGCAATCGGGCGGCGTCACGATCGACAATTCCGCCGCCGAAACCTACACGACCATCTACTCGATCAGTGAATCGCCGAAACAGCCCGGCGTGATCTGGGTCGGCACCGACGACGGAAACGTGCAGCTCACACGCAATGACGGCGCGTCCTGGACCAACGTGGTGAAAAACATCAAGGGCGTTCCAGAGCATTCATGGATTTCGTGGGTACAGGCGAGTCCGTTCGATGCGGCCACCGCATTTGTCGCGGTCGACCGCCATACGTTCGGCGACATGGCGCCCTACATCTACGTCACGCACGACTTCGGCAGCAGCTGGAGCCCACTCGTCGCGCCGAACGATGACAAGGGTCTGCGCGGCTACGTGCATGTCGTCCGCCAGGACCCGGTCAAGCCGGAGTTGCTCTACGCCGGCACCGAGTTCGGCCTGTGGATATCGATCGACGCCGGTGGCACCTGGGCGCAGTTCAAGGGCGGCGAATTCCCCGCGGTTTCGGTGCGCGATATCGCACTGCAGGCCCGCGACGATTCGCTTGTTCTCGCCACCCACGGTCGCGGCCTGTGGATCATCGACGATCTCACGCCATTGCGGGCGCTGGACGCGAAGACGCTGTCGAGCACGGCAGCTTTCCTGCCGACGCGCGCGGTGCAGCAGCGCATCTCCGCATTTGGCGGCTGGCCGGAAGGTGACGCGAGTTTTACCGGCCCGAACCCGGCCGTCGGCGCGGATATCGTGTGGTATCAAAAGGAAAGGCACTTGTTCGGGAAACTGACGATCGAGGTGCTCGACGCGACCGGCAATGTGATCGACACGTTGCCGGCCAGCGTGCGGCGCGGCATCAACCGCGTCAGCTGGTCGATGCGCGTGAAGCCCCCGCAGGTGCCGCCGGCCGCGCAGATCGCATTCAATTCGACCCAGGGTCCGCGCGTTCCCGCCGGTACGTACACGGTGCGCATGACCAAGGGCAAGGATGTGTACGAGAAGAAGATCGACGTCGGCCTCGATCGCCGCGTCACCTTCGACGCGGCGGATCATCAGGCGCAGTACGCGGCGGCGTTGCGCGTGCGCGACCTGTTCGCGGCGATGACCACGCTGGTCTACAAGGTGAATGCAGTGCGTTCGCAAACCGATGCGATGGTCGCGGGACTTGACGCGAACGACGCTTCACGCAGGCCGTTGGTTGCTCTCAAGGCGCGCGCCGACGAGATCCGCAAGAAGATCGTTGCAACGACCGAAGGCGGTGCAATCACCGGTGAGGAGCGGCTGCGCGAGCACGCCGATTCGCTGTACGGCGCGATCATGTCCTGGGATGGCAAGCCGACGGACTACCAGTTGGCGCGCATCGACAGCCTGCAGCGCGAGCTCGACGACGTGCAGAGCGAGTTCGCATCGTTCGCCACCGGCGACCTCGCGCGCGTCAACGAGCGGTTGACGCGAGCCGGCAAGCCGGCGATCGACGTGCCCGATGCCGCGCCTGCCGAATCTTCGGGTGGTGCGCGCGCGAATCACCAGCGGGAGCAGGGACGCAACCCATTCGAGCGGGATTGACGTCGCTGAGCCTCGCGCGAAATGCGCGAGGCTCAGTCGAAAGCGACCGCGCCTTCGTCCTGCGGACGAAGGCGCGTCGTGCCCGATTGGATCGCCGTGCGGCCGATCAGAAGTCGAACTTGATGCCCTGCGCGAGTGGCAACGAGTCGGAGTAGTTGATGGTGTTGGTCTGGCGGCGCATGTAGACCTTCCATGCGTCGGAACCCGACTCGCGTCCGCCGCCGGTTTCCTTCTCGCCGCCGAACGCGCCACCGATCTCGGCGCCGCTGGTGCCGATGTTGACGTTGGCAATGCCGCAGTCGGATCCCGCAGCAGAGAGGTACTTCTCGGCGGCTTTCAGGTCCTGGGTGAAGATCGACGACGACAGACCCTGGGGCACCGCGTTCTGTAGCTCGATCGCATCATCGAGCGACTTGAACGACATGACGTAGAGGATCGGCGCGAACGTCTCGGTCTGTACGACCTCGTCGGAATTCTTCAGCCCGGTGACGATCGTCGGCAACACGAAGTTGCCCTTGCGATCGGTCAGCGCGGTGCCGCCGGTCGCGATGGTGCCGCCGCTGGCTTTCGCCTTGTCGACTGCAGCAACGAACTGGTCCACCGCCGCCTTGCTGTTGAGCGGACCCATCAGCGTGGTCGCCTGGGTCGGATCGCCGATCTTTGTCTCGACCTGCTTGTACGCTTTAACGAGCGTCGCAACGACGTCGTCGTGGATCGACTCGTGCACGAACACGCGTCGCGTCGAGGTGCAACGCTGACCGCAGGTGCCGACCGCGCCGAACACGATCGCCGGGATCGCAATCTTCAGGTCGGCGCTATGGTCGACAATGATCGCGTTGTTGCCTCCGAGTTCAAGCAGGGACCGACCCATGCGCTGTGCCACGCGCTCGCCGACGGCGCGACCGACCTTGGTGGAGCCGGTGAAGCTGATCAGAGGAATGCGACGGTCGTCGACGAAGGTCTGTGCGAGTTCGGTGCCGGCATCGTTGAACAGGAAGAAGATGTCCGGGAATCCA
>NZ_JBDSWZ010000075.1:0-30117 GCF_039926425.1 Dokdonella sp. | reverse complement strand
GTGATGTCCGATCCGATCCGCCGCCAGATCATGCAGCACGCGGGCATGGGCGACATCGAGCAGCAGGCCCGCACCGAAGGCATGCGCACGATGTACGAAGACGGTCTGGTCAAGGCAATGCAGGGCCACACCACCATCGAGGAAATCCTGCGCGTGACGCAGGAATCATGACGCCGGAAGTTGGACATCGCACGTCGCGATCCGGACCGCCGCTGGCGTCGGTGGTGGCGATCCTGCGCATTGTCCAAGCCCGCATTCCGCATTTCCAATTGCGCCAACGATGACTCTTTTCTATTACAAGGCCGTCACCCCTTCCGGCGAAACGCTCGAAGGCCAGTTCGACGTGAGCAGTCACGACGAGGTGATCGGGAAACTGCAGGACGCCGGCAACATCCCGCTCGAAGTGCGTGAAGCGGATAGCGGCGACTCCGCGAGTCTGTTCGCTGCGATGTTCAAGCGGGCGACCCTGACGCAAGCGCAGGTCGTGCAGTTCACCCAGCAGCTCGCCACGCTGCTCGGCGCGGGCCAGCCGCTGGATCGCGCTTTGCAGATCCTGCTCGACTTGCCGGAAACCGAAAAGGCGAAGCGCTTGCTGGAACGTGTGCGCGACCAGGTGCGCGGTGGTACGCCACTGTCGGATGCGCTGGAAGCGGAGCATGGAACGTTCTCGCGTCTGTACGTGAACATGGTGCGTGCAGGCGAGGCAGGCGGTTCGATGCACGAAACGCTGTCGCGCCTCGCGGACTATCTCGAGCGCAGCGCGAACCTCAAGAGCAGCGTCATCAACGCGATGATCTACCCGGCCTTCCTGATCGGCATGGTCACCGTGTCGTTGATGGTGCTGCTGGTGTACGTCGTGCCGCAGTTCGCGCCGATGTTTGCCGACATGGACATCGAGATGCCGTTCATCACGAAGGTGGTGCTCGCCGTCGGTTCCACGCTGCAGAGTTTCTGGTGGCTGATCATCGGTGCGATCGTGTTTGGCGCCGGCTGGCTTCGGCGACAGATGTCCGATCCTCCGGCACGTTTGAAGCTCGACGAGCGGTTGCTCAAGACACGGGTGATTGGCGACGTGATCCGCAAGGTCGAGACCGCGCGCATTGCGCGCACGCTCGGCACGCTCTTGAAGAACGGCGTTCCGCTGCTGAGCGGGTTGACGGTTGCGCGCAACGTGATGACCAACACGGTGCTCGCCGAAGCGGTCGGTCAGGCGGCCGAAGAAGTGAAGACTGGTGGCGGCCTTGGTTTCGCGCTGGCCCAGTCCAAGCGGTTTCCCAAGCTCGCAATCCAGATGATCAGCGTCGGCGAAGAATCGGGCGACCTCGACACGATGCTGATGAAGGTCGCCGATACCTTCGACGTCGAAGTGAAGAACACGCTGGACCGGTTGCTGGCGGCGCTCGTGCCGGCGACCACGATCGTGATGACCGTCGTCGTTGCGATGATCATGTTGGCGATCGTGTTGCCGATCATGAACATTGCCGGCGCGGTCAAATAGAACCGCCATCCGAAGAAGAGGAAAGCCATGAACAACGCAAAGTACCCACCTCGACGTTCCCCGAATCGCGCGACAGGTTTCAGCCTGATCGAAATGCTTGCCGTCATCGTGCTGATCGGCATCGTCGCCGGCATCGTCGTGCAACAGGTCGGCAAGAACGTCGACAAGGGAAAATACGGATCCGGCAAGGCGCAGGTGCAATCGCTGGCCGGCAAGATCGAAGGCTATTCACTCGACAACGGCTCGCCTCCTGGACGTCTGGAAGACCTTCTCACCAAGCCGGGAAACTCGACCAACTGGCAGGGGCCGTATGGGAAGCAGTCGGACCTGAAGGATCCGTTCGGTCATGCTTTCCAGTACAAGTCGCCAGGCGAGCACGGCGATTTCGACATCACGTTTCTCGGCAAGGACGGCCAGGCCGGCGGCGATGGCGTGAATGCCGATTACGGCAACTGGCAATGAAAAACCGGGGTTCGACATTCGGGATTCGTGATGCGCACAGGCGTGCTTGCGCGCCAGCGATCCGGATGTCCGAATGCCGAATCCCGAGGCACGGCTCCCGCGCACGCGCACGCGTCAAGGGCTTCACCCTGATCGAACTGATGGCCGTGATCATGTTGCTGGCGATCGCGCTGACCGTGGTTTCAGTGTCGTTTTCCAAGAGCCTGCAGAGTGCGCGCATTCGCGGCGCCAGCCGCGATCTGGTTGCTGCTTTGCGTTACACGCGTGGGCAAGCGATCGTCAAGGGCAAGCAGCAGGTGTTGACGTTGAGTCTGGACAGCAACACGTACACCGCGCCGAGCAAGCACGCGGTCAAGCTGCCCAAGGACATGAACCTGACGCTGACCACGGCCGATACCGAGCAGACCGGTTCTGCTACCGGCGGCATCCGGTTTTTTCCGGATGGCAGTTCCACCGGCGGGCACATCTCGGTCTTCCAGGGCCAGCGCGAATGGCGCGTCAACGTGGCGTGGCTGACGGGCGACATTTCGCTCGACGAGCAGCCGGATCGATGATCGGGCCGGCTTGCGCGAACTTGCGCATGGTCGGCGCGGTCCACTAACACGATGAATCGTCTTCGCCGCCAGCCCACGCTCCCCGTACGCGGATTCAGCCTGATCGAAATGATCGCGGCGTTTCTCGTATTCGCGATTGCGATGGGTGTGTTGATGCAGGTGTTGGCGACGGCAATGCGCGCGACGCGCCAGTCGTCCGACTACACCATGGCGGCGCTGTGGGCGCAGTCCAAGCTGGACACCGTCGGCGTCGGCCAGCGCATCGAGGCCGGCCACAGCAATGGTCGTTTCGACGACAGCTATCGCTGGCAGCTCGACATCGATCAGGTCGACCCATCGAATGTGGAGCCGCCGCCGCAAACGTCGGTTGGGGTTGCCAATATCAACCAGCCTTCGAATGCCAACGTCGCAGCCGCAGCGGCTGCCGCGAGTGCCGGGGTGCCACCGCCGCCTCCATTCGATCTCTACCAGATCGATCTCACGGTGATCTGGGGCGCCGACAGCGCGTTGCGTTCGCGTTCCGCGCATTTTGGAACGTTGCGTGCGCAGAATCCCGATCCGAACGCCAACCAGGGCACGCCCCCAGGCCAGCCCGGCGCTGGCGGTCAGGGCGCGACGGGTCGGAGTACCTCGAAGTGAGTCGTTCGGTGGACTCTTCCACGTCCCGCATTCGTCGTCTGCGCCATGGGAGCTCCGCGATCGCGCGCGGGTTCACGCTGCTTGAAGTGATGCTCGCGATCATGCTGCTTGCGTTGCTGCTGGCGGGAACGTATGGCGCCATTCGCACCGCGACGAAGGCCATGCACTCGGGCGAAGCGGCCATCGATCGCACCAATCGTCTGCGCGTCGCCGAGGAGTTCCTGCGGCGCCAGATCAGCCGCATCATGCCGCTGGCATTCGGGCAGGATAAAACGACCAATGCCAATCTGGTGTTCGACGGATCGCGCAATTCGATGCGCTTCGTCGCGCCGATGCCCGGCTACCTTTCCAAGGGTGGCGCGTATGTGCAGACGCTCACCTTTGCCGGCAACCGGCGCGGCGGCAAGCAGCTCCTCTTCGCCGATCAGATGCTCAACGGTTTCGATATGGACGAGAAGAGCACGGACAGCGAGCCGTCGATCCTGCTCGACCAGATCGCCGACGGCCGATTCCAGTACCGCACGCTCGATGAAAATGGCGAGATGACCGACTGGTCCGACGAGTGGGACGACCCCACCACCACACCGGTGATGGTGCGCGTGGTCGTGGACATGCTGCCGGAGGCGCGCGTCCAGTTTCCCGAGATGGAGATTCCGCTGATGCTCGACGTGGGCGCGGCGCGTCCGCAGCAGAATGGCCAACAGCCGGGTCTCGGCGGGCCGCTCGGCTTGAGGGCGTCCGGCCTGGGCGGAGGGAAGCGATGACGACTGCGCCGATGATTCTGGATGCGCGTGCGTGCGCGCGCCGCGGACGTCCGTCTGCGCGCCAGCGTGGCGTTGCGTTCGTGCTCGTGCTGTGGGTGATCGCGATGCTTGCGATCCTGCTGGGAAGCTTTTCGCTGGTTGCGCGCACGGAAAGTCTGCAGTCGCGTCATCTGTTCGATTCCACCCAGGCGCGCTATGCGGCCGAGGCCGGTCTGAACCTCGCTGTCTTCGAACTGCGCAAGTCCGATCCGGTGCAGCAGTGGATCGGGGACGGACGACCGTACGTGTTCAACTACGGCGATGCGAAGATCGAAGTGCGGATCACCGACGATTCGGGGAAGATCGACATCAATGCAGCCGACGCCATTCGCCTGACCTCGTTGTTCATGACGAGAGGACTCGAGCTGGACCAGGCGGAGGCGATCGCCGCAGCGGTCATCGACTGGCGCGATCCCGATGACGACGCGCAGCCAAACGGCGCGGAAATATCCGAATACAAAGGGGCGGGCCTGAGCTACGGCCCGAAGAACGCGCCGTTCGATACGGTGTCCGAATTGCAGCAGGTGCTGGGAATGAACTATGCGTTGTTCTCCGCGCTCGAACCCAGCCTGACGATTTATTCGGGGCGCACCGATCCCAACGCTGCGTATGCCTCGACGCCGGAAGCCCTGATGGCCACCGGCTGCGAGCGGGAACAGGCGGAGCAGTTGATCCAGCTGAGGCAAGGAATGAGCACTGCGGAAATCGCTGCTGCCGGTTTGACTGGATGTGATGGAACCTCCCCCATCGTGGCGGGCGGCGGGGGCCTGACGTATAGTGTGAAGTCGCGTGCGACGCTGCTCAATGGCGCCAGCACGATCCTGGATGCGACCATCCGCATGGGTGGAGTCAGCGTGGCCGGAAGGCCATTCGTGATTCTGCGCTGGCGCGACGGCGAAACTTCGTAGCACACCTGTGAATCCGATCCTCGACAGACAACTGACGCGTCTGCGGACGCGTCTTGCCAAGACGCCACTGCCCGGATTTTTTTCCTGGTGGGGAACGCAGTTGCTCGCATGCCTGCCGGAGCGCTGGCGCCGTGTGGTGGCGGAACCTTCCGAATCGCTGGTGCTCGATTTGCGCAGCGACGAAATCGTTGTATGGCGTGAACGCGGCGATGCGATGAGCGAGTACGCGCGCATCCGTCGTGATCTTCCCGCCGACGCGCAGACCACGGAATTCCAGCGCCTGCGAACCGCCATCGACGATCCGATGGTGCGCACGGTGTTCTGCATCCCGGCCGAGCGCGTGTTGACGCGAACTCTGAGCCTGCCGTCCGCGGCCGAGGAGAATCTTCGGCAGGTGTTGAGTTTTGAAATGGACCGTCAAACGCCCTTCAAGGCGGACCAGGTCTATTTCGACAGCCGTGTGCTCGGCCACGACGCCAGCGGCCGCAACGTGCAGGTCGAACTGGTGCTGATTCCGCGAGGACAGCTCGATCAGGAACTGTCCTCGTTGCCGTCTGCCGCGGCCGACCTCGACGGCGTCGACAGCTGGCGCAGCGAGCCCGGCGCGGGTCGGCGCAAAACGAACCTGCTGCCCCCCGAGCGGCGCGCGCGTCGGCGCAACCTGCGCATGCCGATCAACCTCGGTCTCGCAGCCCTCGCGCTGATCCTGTTCGTGCTGGTGATGGACGAATCGCTGGCCAACCGCGCCAGCGCGGTCGAAGCGATGCGCGCGGAAGTGGACAAGACCGAAGTGGAGGCCAAGCAGGTCGCCGCACTCAAGAAGGCATTGGCCGATTCCATCTCGGGTGCCAATTTCCTGACCGAGCGCAAGCGCAAGGGGCCGTTGATGGTCGCGCTCATCGACGATGTCAGCCGGCGTCTTCCGGACGACACGTACCTTGAGCGTCTGCAGATCGAGAACAAGCAGGTGCAGTTGCAGGGCCAGGCGCAGGAAGCAGCGAAGCTGATCGCGTTGCTCGCCGCGTCGCCGTGCCTCAGCAACCCAGGCTTCCAGGGGCAGGTCCAGCCGGATCCGCGATCGGGCAAGGAGCGTTTCCAGATCAACGCCGATCTGAAGGAATGCAGTCCGGCGCCTGAGGCGAAGGCCGCCAGCGTTGCAGTCAAGACGAGCGTTGCGAAGCCGGTCGTCGAAGCGAAGCCGGTCGTCAATGCAAAGACGCCGCCAGCGAAAGCGGCGCCGCCGGTGCTGGACGTGCCGAAGAAAGACACCGCCAAGCCGGTGATCGATGCGCGCAAGCCGGGTGCAGCCGGTCGGTCGGAGCCTGATCCGAAAGCGTCGATGAACTCCGGCAGCGTTCGGCAGCCGTCGCCAAAATCGGTTCCGAAGCAGGAAGCGGAGGCGAAGAATGGCGGCAAATAGATTCCAGCCCAAGGACGGTCGACTCCTCGCCGTCGTGTTGTTGCTGATCGTGCTGATGCTGGTGTATCTGGTCGGCATCCACTGGTGGTTCGTTGCGCCGCAGCTGCAGATATCCAGCGACATGGGAGATCTGCGCGAACAGCAGTTGCGCTTCCGGCAGACCACGGCCGAGAAGCCGGAGATTGAAAAGCGCCTCGCGCAGGTCAAGGCCTATGAGCAGGGCAACCAGGCATTTCTTTCGGAAACGGACTCGAACGCGGCGTCTGCGGCACTGATTCAGCGACTGAAGCAGGCGATGGGCGGCAAGGACGACAAGCGCTGCCAGAATGTGAGTACGCAGAGTTTCACCGGCGGGGAAGAAGAGCTGTACAAGCGCGTGACTGTGCAGGCGCGGTTGAAATGCGATCTCGAGCCGCTGGCCGCGATCCTCTACGATCTTGAAAACGGCAAGCCATATCTGTTCGTCGACCAGGTGATGATCTACAAGCAACAAAGCTACACGCCACCCGGCGCCAACGCCGTGCAGGTGCCACTCGACGTGCGCTTCAACCTGTCCGGTTACCTGCGTCAGCCGGGGAAGGTGAAATGAATATCCGGGCAGCGCGACTGGCGACGAAGGGACTCGCGGTGGTCTGCGGGCTGCTGCTGGTTTTTCTTGTTGTGCAGTACGCCGGTTTTGGCCGCGGCTACCGCTGGTCCGCCGACGCAGAGGCCGATGCGGAGAAATCCGTCGCCGGTGTGATCGACAGCAAGCAGGTCAGCCTTCCTCCTGCGTCGACCTTCGCGGACATCGATGCACGCCCGCTGTTCAACGAGGATCGGAGGCCCGGTGCCGCCAATCTTGCAGACAGCGATGCAGCGCCCCCGCCGAGTCCGCTCAACATTTCCTTGACCGGCGTCATACTGGACGAGGCGAATCACGTGCGGATCGCCATGTTGCAGGACAAGTCGCGGAACCAAGCGATCGCGCTGAAGGTCGGAATGCCGCTGGAAGGCGAACAGGCCAGCTGGACGCTCGTCGAGGTGAAGCCGCGGGGCGCCGTGTTCAGAAGCGCGTCGAATGAGACGAGCGAAGTAGAACTCGAAACGTCTCTCGCCCAACAGCCGGCAGCGCGCCCCCCGGCGCGTCCGCCACCCGCAGGCAGCAGGCCGGCGGGTGGCGTCAAGGCGGACGCCAGTGCCGATCTCGCCAAACGCATCGAGGAACGCCGCAAGCAGATGCGCGAAGAAGCCGAGCGTCTGCGCAACGGCGGCAACGAAAAATCCGCGCCACCGAAAAAGTGATGGAGTAGCCCGTGCGATCGAGATTGACCACCCTTTTGATGGCCTTCGGCATCGCGCTGTTGTCAGGCTGTGCGACCAATGTACCCAAGGATTCCAATGGCCCCGAAAGCCAGATCCTGACGGCGGACACGATATTGAAGCCGGCGCCACCGATCGAGCCCACGGACGGCGCAAGTGGAATTTCCGTCTCGCCGAACGCGACCGCGAATCGGCCACCGCCCAAGCCGGAATACAACCTCGGCACCGGCAAGTTCTTCACCAAGCAGGCCGATGCGAGGGGTGGCGGCAAGGGCGAAGGGCAGGTCACGTTCAATTTCGAGAATCAGCCAGTTCAAGCGGTAGTCAAGGCGATCCTCGGCGACATGCTCGGCGAGAACTACACGATCGCGCCAAACGTGGCGGGCAATGTCACCTATTCGACGTCGCGCCCGATCCGTCGCGAAGACGCGATGTCCGTTCTCGAAATGCTGTTGTCGTGGACCAACAATGCGCTCGTGCACGAAGGGAACCGTTACACCGTGCTCGCATCCAAAGATGCGATTCCCGGCAAGCTGACGCCGCATGTTGGCGCGACCCAGCAGCCCGGTTACGCGTTGCGCATCTTTCCGCTGCAGTACATCTCCGCCAGCGAGATGGCCAAGTTGTTGAAGCCGTATGCGAAGGCGGATGCATTTGTCAGCATCGACCCCGATCGCAGCCTGCTGGTGCTCGCAGGCAACCAGTCCGAGCTCGACAATTACCAGAAAACGATTGCGACGTTCGATGTCGACTGGCTGAGGGGCATGTCGATTGGCGTTTTTACGCTGCAACATGTCGAAGTGACGAAGCTGTTGCCGGATCTCGAGAAGATCTTCGGCAGCAAGGGCGAGTCGCCGCTTGCCGGCATGTTCCGCTTCATGCCGATCGAGCAGACCAACGCAATCATCGCGATCACCCCGCAGCCGGAGTACTTGAAGCAGGCGCAGGAGTGGCTCCTTCGCCTCGATCGCGGAGGCGCAGAAAACGCGACCCAACTCTATATCTACAATGTCAAAAATCTGAAATCGGCAGACCTCGCGGATTATCTCAGCGAAATCTTCCTTGGCACGCAGGCTGGCTCGCGACGCAGCAGTACTTCCGGCAGCGTCGGCCAAGGTCTGCGATCCACGACACTTGGACGAAGTGGCGGTGGCGGTGGATTCGGAGGCGGTTCCAGCAGTCTCAACTACGGCAGCTCACTACGGCCGCAGGCGGCGCAGGAAAAATCGGCGCCGGCTTCGACGCCCAGCACAGCTGCATCGGGAACGGCGGGTGCCAACGGCAAGAAGGAAACCGATATCCGCATCTCGGCGATCGAGGAGAACAATCAGCTGATGATCATGGCCCAGCCGTACGAGTGGGATCAGATCCAGTCGGCCATCCGCAAGCTGGATACGGTTCCTTTGCAGGTGCAGATCGAGGCGAGGATTCTCGAGGTGAGTCTGACGGGCGGACTGCAGTACGGCGTGCAGTGGTGGCTCGGCAACCAGCAGACACAAGAGGCGGGAGGCCAGTACGATTCGACGCGAGGACCTTACCGTTATCCCAATCCGTATGACCGATTCGGAAGCACGGTCGGAAAAACTGGACCTGGAGCGGCAGGAAGCATTTTCTATTCGTTCCTCAACAGCAAGTTTCAGGTGCAGCTCAGTGCGCTCGAAACTTCAGGGCAAGCCAAGACGTTGTCGGCGCCTTCGCTGGTGGTCAATAACAATCAGGAAGCGTCGCTCTCGGTCGGTGACCAGATCCCGATCAATCAGACATCTCTGGTGGGCATCGGCGGCACTGTCAACGGCAACGGGACTACGGCACAAACCGGGTACAGCAGCGTGCAATACCTGAGCACGGGCGTCACGCTGCAGGTGAAGCCGCGCGTCAATCCGGGCGGCCTCGTGTACCTGGATATCAGTCAGGAAGTCAGCACGCCTGGCCCGATTCCCGCGAGTGGCAATCCACAGATTGCGCAGCGCCAGATTGAAACGCAGGTTGCCGTGCAGAGCGGTCAGACCCTGCTGCTTGGCGGACTGATCAAGGAAATCAGCAACACAGGAAAAACCAGCGTTCCACTACTCAGCAAGGTGCCGTTGCTACGGGATCTGTTTGGTCAGACACAGACCAGCAAAGACAGAACGGAGCTCATCGTGTTGATCACTCCGCGCGTGATCAACAATAGCGATGAGGCGGCTCAGATGACGCTTGATTACAGCCGTCAATTCGAATCGCTGGCACCCTTGCGCGAAAAAGGTCAGCCGATTTCGAATCCGCCGACTCCGACACCCCCGTCACCGCCGGTGGAAACGCGTCCACTTCCGCAAGACCCCAATTCGCAAGAGGATCTGCTGCGTGATCACTAAATCCATGAAATGTCGCGGTGCGCTGGCGCCGGTGATGTTGTCCCTTCTCATGGCCGGCTGCGTCGACAAGGCGAATCCGGACAACGTCGACACGCGCGCGGCGGAACGCTGGAGTTATCTCGCGGCGCATCAGGCGGACAAGGCCTACGATTACCTGTCGCCCGGGTTTCGAACGACCCAGTCGCGCGAAACCTATGCAGCGTCGATGAATAGCCGGCCGGTCCAATGGAAGGGTGGGAAGTTCAAGTCAAAGGAATGTGACGCGGAGCGCTGCAAGGTTGAAATCGATGTGACTTACGGCATTGCAATCCCTGGCGTGGGCGGCAAACCGGTAGAATCGACGAGCACCCAGACAGAAACGTGGTTGTTGGTGGATGGTCAATGGTTTTTTCTACCCAAGTAATTGAATTCGCTGCCAAACAAAGCCAAGGTAAAGGGGGATTGCACGCCCCTTTCCTTTGCCTTAACATGGCGGCGCTGTTGCCTGACCTCGCCCGTGCCCAATGGGCATGCGTCTATCGGAGCGAGTTCGGCGGTAAAGCAATAAAGCCCTGTGGTTCAATTTAGGAGTGTTGCGATGAAGAGAAACAACTTGACGACTGCTGTCGTCGCTGGCATCGCCGGCGTCGCTGGCTTCGCGGGCCTGGCAAATGCCGTCGACCTGAATCCGGATGGTCTCGGTCAGGTTCTTCTGTACCCGTATTACACCGTCAACAAAGGCCAGGACACCCTGTTCTCTGTTGTCAATACCGACGCGATCAACGGCAAGGCTGTGAAGGTGCGCTTCCTCGAAGGCTATAACAGCCGCGAAGTGCTCGACTTCAACCTGTTCCTGTCGCCGAATGACGTCTGGACCGCTCGCGTCAGCCAGTTGGCCGATGACGGCGGCGCCGCCGTGTTCACCACCGACAAGAGCTGCACCACGCCGAAGATCCCGGCCGGCGGCCAGCCCTTCTCGGCTGCCACCTATACGGGTCTCTCCACGACTCCGTTCAACGTCAAGGATTCCGGACCGCAGGGCATCACGCGTACTCGTGAAGGCTACCTCGAGATCATCTCGATGGGCGATATCATCCCGGGTTCCGACCTGTCCGATGCGATCACCCACGAAGACGGCGTTCCCCCGGGCTGCCAGACGTCTGTCACGATCGGCAATGCGCCGGCTGCAGATCTCGTCGCGCCGACCGGTGGACTGTTCGGTTCGGGCACGATCATCAACGTTGGTGAAGGCACGTTCTTCGGTTACAACGCCGATGCAGTTGACGGCTTCACGGATCGTCCGCTGTTCTTCGGCTCGTCGGCTCTCGAGCCGTCGCTGCAGCAGGCAAACACGGCTGATCTGGCGCTGGGTGCCCGTGCATTCGTGTTCATCAACGGCAAGCTGCTCCAGGCCGATTACGACCTCGGCATCGATGCCGTCAGTGCGGTCTTCATGTCCGACGCGCTGTACAACGAGTACCTGGTTCCGGCCGGCCTCGGCGCGAACACCGACTGGATCGTCACGTTCCCGACCAAGCGCTTCTATGTCGACCCGGCGTTCGTTGCTGCGGTTCGTGCTCCGTTCTCGGAGCGCTTCCTGGGTGGCGAGTCCAACGTTGCTGTTGGCATCGATCTGTACGACCAGGAAGAAGGCACCACCACGGTCGAGGAAGGCTTCTCGCCGCCGGTTGGCTCGCGTCCGTCTTCGCTGCCGTACGAAGTCAACGTGATCAGCTTCCTGACCGACACGACCACCGGCGCTCCGTCAGGCGTGTTCGGCTCGCTGCTGCGTCCGAACATCACCCCGTTTGGTGATGCAGGCTGGTTGCGCCTGGGCCTCAACGCTGCGGTTGAGCCGCATGCTCTCCCGGGTGGCGTCACACCGAGCGGCGTGGTTACGCTGAACGGTCTGCCGGCGACGGGTCACATGGGCTACAACATCATCAATGCCAACGCCGCTCCCGGCAAGCTGGCCAACTACGGTGGTCTGTTCCGTCACCGCGCCAGCCGTTCGTGCACCAGCACGGGCGATCTGGATGCTGCTTGCTCCTGATCGAAGTTGTGAAGTTGTTGTAAATGAAGGAGGGGAGCTTCGGCTCCCCTTCTTTTTTTTGCGTGGTGAGGTAGCCATGGCGCGCTTCGTCGGTTAGGCTGGTGGTAGGCGCGGCCCGTGGGTACAATGTTCGGCGCGCGCATGGATGCCCGGACACCCCTGTTTGGCTTGGACTCTTTCAAATGACTATTCGAATTCGCGTTACCGCCGCGGCCCTCGGCCTCGCCGGAATCATGTTGGGGACGCCCGCCGTCGCCCAAGTGACCATCCAGATGACCACCGCGGCAAGTCAGAGCTGCACAGCAACGACAGATGCGAGTGGCCTCTCGCTCGTGCCGGGTTCGACCGTATTGGCAGCAACTGGCGTCACCCTCACAGGTGCCGGCTGCGGTGCAGCTCCGGCGGATTTCCAGGCAGCCATCTCGGTGCCCGGAACGACCCAGGTCGGTACGGGTGTCAACGTGCAGTGGTCCGCGAGCGCCCAGGCGACGAAATGCACGTACGGTGGAGACCCCGGGTTGGGTGGTTGGCCTGTCGGTGCAAGCGCCTGTTCGGGAAGCGGCTGCAATGGACCCCACAATGTTCTCGTCACACCATCTGCGGCGCAGACCTACAATCTCAGCATCACATGCACGAACGCGTCCGGATACAAGGCAGGCGCGCTCGTCGCGACTCCCATTCAAAACCCGCCAACACCCAATCCATTCGCGCTGACCGTCACGCCGTCGACCACTACGATCAATTCGCAAGTCTCCGTGAGCTGGTCGGTTGATGGTGCGACATCGTGCACGGGCTCGGCCGATCTCAATGGCAGCTCCGTCAGCCTTCCTGGATGGACGACGACCACCGACCCTTCGTCACCGCGCGCTGTGACTCCGACGCAGGCGGGAACATATTCACTCTCGCTATCCTGCAGCAATGCCTTTGGCACTGCGACAAGTACACCGGGAACCGGAGCGTTGGTGGTATCGGGATCGAGCGATAGTTGCCCAGCAGGACGCCTCTCAACTGCCACGATCAGATATCCCAATATCGGCGCTGGAACCACGACGCGCCCGGGAGTCGATTTGACCCGCTTCGAAAATATTTGGGGACATGCCACAAATGTCGACGCCGCGGTCCTCTGGCCCGGCACCGACGGTGCGGTCCCGGCAATCATGAACTGGGGCAAGACGCAGTACGTCGCTGCCAAATTCACGGTGCCTGCTGGAGTCAATCCCAATCTGTTCAATGTCCTTGGCTACAGCACCTATTTCGGCGAACCGCTGATGACCATGTCGGTGAGCGAGACGTGCGGAGATTTCAGCCCGCCCAACCCGAGCCTCTGCCTCACGTCCAACGTCGCGACGGGAGGAGGGTTCAAGAAGATGGTGATTGTCCCGAAGACGAACGGCTGTCCGCTGATTCCAGGCCGAAGCTACTTCATCAATTTGAAGATGTCCGATCCGACGCCCGCGCAATGTGCAAACCAGTCGATCTGCACGATTTCGACGAACAACGGCCATAACTGAGCCTTCAATGCGAGACGCCGGCGCATCTGCGCCGGCGTCTTTTCGTTTTGAGCCGTCCGTTTGCTGTGCGTTGCGCCCTTCTTGAATCAGGAGACTTTCATGGTTTCAATGCGACCGTCGTTCGTCGTTCGTATTTTTTTGTCCGTCGCATTGACCTTGCTTGTGGTTCCCGCGCATCGCGCGATTGCAGTGGACACATCGGTGGCTCCCAGCACGGTTGTCGCCAAACAGGGAGACGTGTCGGTCACCCTGCAGGACATCGACGTGTTCGCCCAAACAATGCCGGCCGAGCAGCGACGCGGTTTCTTCGACAATCCGACGCGACTTGAGGACCTGATCACGACGCTGCTTCTGAAGAAGCGACTTGCGAAAGAAGCGCGCGACATCGGACTTGATCACGATCCCTCTGTGGCTGCGCAGATGAGCATCGCTGCCGACAGCGCGCTCGGCACCGCTCGCATGCAGAAGTTCAAGCAGGACCTGAAGTATCCGGACTTCTCCGAGCTGGCAAGGGAAGACTTCATCGGGCACAAGGAGAAGTACGTTGTTTCTCCGAAGATCGACGTGAAGCACGTCCTGATTTCGATCAAGACACACACGAAGGAAGAGGCACAGGCACTGGCGGAAACGGTTCGACAGCAAGCCGCTGCCAAGCCGGGCGATTTCGATGCGCTGATCGAGACGTACTCGGAAGATCCGAGCAAGCCGGAAAACCACGGTCTGATGAAGGATGCGGGAAGCGAACGTTACGTTCGCGCGTTTTCCGACGCGGCCAAGTTGCTGACCAAGCCCGGTGAGATTTCGCCGGTGGTTGAAACGCCGTTTGGCTACCACGTGCTCCAATTCGTCGCAAAGACCGCGTCGACGCAGCCGAAGTTCGACGATGTGAAAGCGCAGATTGTTGCCCGACTGCAAGCGGATTACACCGAAAAGCAGGTCCGCGGCCACACCGACGCCATTCGCAACCTCCCCATCGATGCGACTCCCGCGTTGATTGAATCGCTGCGGACGCGTTACACCGATTTGGACGCGGCAACCGCGCCGGCGCCATCCGGCGCCAACTGAACCCACCAGCGCGCCCTGCGTGCGGGGCTCGAACTCCACCAACGCCACGCTTGCATGTCGATGGCATGCAGGAGCGTAGACAGGCATGGCGATCGCGGTACTTGTCCGACGATTCGTTGTACGCGAACTGACCGATCGATTCGCAGGCAGTGTGTCGGGCGCGATGTGGGCGCTCCTGCAGCCCCTGCTGCAACTCGCCATCACCGCGTTCGTGTTCGTGCACGTCTTCAAGGCGCGCGTGCCCGGCGACTCGACGATTGGCTACGTGCCATTTCTTGCACTGGCACTTTGGCCCTGGGTCGCCTTTTCCGAAGCGGTGCTGCGTTCGACGACGAAGATTGTCGATAACGCCGCGTTGATCGGCAAGGTTGCGCTGCCGCGCGAAGTTCTCATTCTTGCCAGCGTCGGAGCGAGTTTTGCCGTTCACACCGTCGGGTTCATCGCGGTGGTTCTCGTTCTCGCCGTCACCCGACAGGGCATCCATCTTGAAGGCCTTGTCCCGTCGCTGTTGTTGTTCGTGCCCTTGGCGGGTCTTGCGCTGGGTATCGCGCTGATCTGCGCATCGATCCAGGTGTTCGTCCGTGATCTGGTGCTGGCACTCGGTCAGTTGTTGCCGTTGATGATGTTCGCGGCGCCGGTGTACTACGACCGCGAGCAGTTGCCGGAACAATATCGCCGTTTCCTCGATTTCAATCCGTTTACGTTCTACGCCGAGTCCTTCAGAGCGTTGTTGCTCGATCACGGCACGATCGGCGTGCGGTCGTCGATCGTGGCCGTGCTCCTCTCGGTCGTGGCGCTGGTAGCGGGTCGCTGGATTTTCCGGCGACTCGACTCGCACTTCGAGGATTTTCTGTGACCGATGTGCTGGTGCAGGCGCGAGGCCTTGGCAAGGCATACCCGAAGGTGCATCGCACCAGTGATCGAATGCGCGCGCTTGGTCGGCTGCTTTTCACCGGAAAGGACGGCGATCGGGTTGCCGTGTTGCGCGATGTGAAACTCGATATACGCCGCGGCGAATCGCTGGCACTCATCGGCGAGAACGGCGCCGGAAAATCCACGCTGCTCAAACTCATCACCGGCGTGCTGACACCGAGCACCGGCACCGTTGAGGTGAAGGGCGAAATCGGCGCGCTGCTGGAGTTGGGGGCCGGGTTCCACCCCGAGTACAGCGGGCGCGACAACATCGCTATGTCTGCCGCATTGCACGGATTGAGTGGCGAGGAATTGCAGCGGCGAATGCCGGAGATCATCGCGTTCGCCGATATCGGCCACTACATCGATGAGCCGGTGAAGCACTACTCGTCGGGCATGGTGGTGCGGCTGGGTTTCGCTGTCGTTGCCGCGTTGAAGCCGGATCTGCTGGTGACGGATGAAGTCCTCGCGGTCGGTGACGAATCCTTCCAGAAGAAATGCGTGCAATGGATGAAGGAGTATCTCGCCGCTGGCGGCACCCTGATTCTCGTATCGCACAGCATGTACCACGTGCAGAAGTTGTGTCGCCACGCCTGCTGGCTACGTGACGGTGCGATCGAAATGTATGGCGACGTTTTCGACGTCACCCAGGCCTATCTCGCCTACCACGAGCGCAAATGCGCACCCGTCGAGTCGGCGTCCGATCGGGCTGCAAAGGGAACGCTCGAATTTTCGATCCTCGAGGTGTCACTCAACGGCTCACTGTCCGATCAACCGGTGTCGATTGAAATCGGGGATACGCTGGTGGTGCGCGCAAGCGTCCAATCGCGCGAAGGGCGCGAGCCCTGCCTCGCGATCGGCATCGTGCGCGCCGACGGCACCCCCGTGTACGGTGTCGGTACGGATATGGATGGCTACACTCCCCAGCAGATGGGTGCGAACCAATTCGCCTGCGAAATCGAGTTCAATTCAGTGGCGCTGCTTCCTGGCAGCTATACGGTGCGTGTCCATCCGATGGACTCGGAGGGCGTGCGCGTGTTCGACACCGTCGAACGCGGAGTGATCGTCCGCGGTGCCTCGCGCGAATTCGGAATGGTGCGCCTCGCTCACCAGTGGAACCCGATCGTCACCGGTGCTCCTCTGACATGAGCGAGAACGACTCCGACCTCGCTTTCACGGGCGAGAGATTCTTGCCCGATTGCGTGCGGGAAATCTGGTACGAGCACTGGCATCGGTACGTGTTTGCCCGGGAATTTTCAGTGGGCGCCCGCGTCCTTGATGCCGCATGTGGCGAAGGCTACGGCTCCGCGATGCTGGCGGAAGTCGCCGCCAGCGTTGTCGGCGTCGATATCGACCAGGCGTCGATCGCGCATGCCCGTGCGCGCTACGCAGGAAAGGCCGGCTTGCGTTACGACTGTGCGGATGCCACCCAACTGCCGTTCCCGGATGGCGCCTTCGATGTGGTCGTGTCGTTCGAGACGCTGGAGCATCTTGCGGACCAGGCGCGCCTGTTGTCCGGCTTTGCGCGCGTGCTGGCGAGCGACGGAACGCTGCTGATCTCGTCGCCCGACAAGCGAACCTACAGCGACCTCTCGGGCTTCCGCAATGAATTCCACGTGCGCGAACTGTATCGCGACGAATTGCTTCAGCTGTTGAAGCCGCATTTCCCGCATGTTCGCCTGTACGGCCAAAAGCTCCTGTTCCAGTCCGCGCTGTGGTCGATGGATGAAGGGTCGGCAATGGCGCCAGCACAGGTGACCACGGCGAGCGGGGGAGGCGGTCAACTGCGCGACGGTTTCGACTACGATCCGATGTACTACGTGGCAGTCTGCGCGCGCCAGCCGTTTCATGACGCACTGCCGTCGCTCTCGCTGTTCGGCGACCGCGAAGAGTCGGTCTATACGCATTACAATCAGGAAATCCGCAAGACCATCAGCGCGGGCGCGCGGATCGCCGAACTTGAGGCCGAGGTTGCGCGACTGCAGGAGCAGGTAGCCGCTCCTCGCGTCAGCCCCCTTGCTCCGATGCCCCGAGACTGGCGCTGGTGGCGCCGCAACCGATCGACCGAATGAATTCAGACCTCAGTTACCAGATCAACTACGGCAACCTCGGCACTGCGCGGTCGGTGCCCGCCGTCGATCCGAATGCTCCGTTGTATGCCTCCGAGGACGGCGTGGTCGCGTCGTTGTCGAACAACGAGTGCATCTTCCAGGTCAAGCGCAGCGGCGAAACGCACGTGATGACCTTCCAGGTGCTGCAGGCGCTCGACCAGAGCCGCGAATTCCGCAGCCTCGACGAACACGTCGTGCGCATTCTGGCGACGGTGCCAGGGCTGCAGGCGCAGCGCGAAGGGGTCTCGCGCGTGCTGGAAGGCCTCACACGGCGTGGGCTGCTGGTGTCGGATCGCGAATTCCTCCAGCGCGCGGAGGCATCCGTCGCACGCGATCCCGCACCGCTGCGGGCGGTGTTCATCCGCGCATGCGACCGCCCCGAGCAACTCGCACATCTCCTCGGTTCACTGACCGACTACGAGCGACGATTCCGCGCCAACCGTCGCTATGTCCTTCTCGACGATTCCACGACCCGGGAGTCGGCCAACCGCCATCGCGATCTGCTACGTGAATTCGCGCGCGCGACCGGTTGCAAGCTGAGCTATGTCGGCGCGTCCGAATCGGAGCGCATGGTCGCAAAGCTGGCCCGCGCGGTCCCGCAGGCCGCGTCGATTTTGCCGCACTTGCTGACGCGCACCGGCGCAACCGCACGTTTCGGTGGCGGTCGCGCGTGGAATCTCGCCCTGCTGCTGTCGGCCGGCGCACGCATGATCCTGCTCGATGACGATCATCGGTTGCCGCTTCGCTCCCCCGACGATGCCCGCAGTGGATTTGACCCGAATCCCGCCGCACGCGCGCACACGCGGTTCCATCGGAATCTCGAAAACGCGCTCGGCGCAGGACAGGAGATCGAGGAAGACCCGTTCGAGCTCCACCTCGACGCAGTAGGTCGTTCGCTCGGTGCGCTCACGGCCACTGCGCGTTACGCGATCGCACGCGAGTCGCTTCGAGGTCTCGCGTTGAGTCGTCTGGACTACCTTCGCGGCGCTGCACCGATCATCGCCACGCAGCACGGCAGCTACGGAAGTTCACGGACGGAATCAGGCTTGTGGCTGTATCAGTTGCCGGCCGATCAGCGCGCGGATTTCACGCGCGACCGCGACAGCTATCTGCGCAACGTCGAAGCCGGCAGCCTTTGGTATGGGTTCGCTCAGGCACGCGCCGCGACGTCTGCGACGTTCACGCCATTCGCCCTCGACAACTCGATGATGTTGCCGTGCGCCAATCCGACCGGTCGGGGCGAGGACGCGTTGTTCTCGCGCGTGACCGAGTTGTGTCATCCCGGCGCGCTGATGGTCGAGCTTCCGGTCGCGATCGGACACGTGCAGGAAATACAGCGGAAGCGGTCGTCGCGCACGCTGGCGGCGCACACGCCCCGTTTCAACTATTTCGTCAGCGATTTCGTGCAGCGGCAGCTACCCGAATTCAACGCAAGCGATCCGGCGCGGCGACTGGGCCTGCTCGCGGCCCACCTGCGGGACATCGCCGGCGCGGATGATGCAGGATGCCTGCGTCAGCTGCGTGATTACCTGGCGTATTCGCGTGCCGACCTGATCGAACGCCTGCAGCACCAGTTCGACGGTGCACAGGATGCGCCGGTGTACTGGCAGGCAGACTTGCGTTCAATCATCGAATCGAATGGACGCGCGCTGATTTCCAGCGAACCCCCGCGTCTGGGCGATTGGCCAGAGGCGGACAACGCCGGTTGCATCCGCATGCTCCGGGAGGAAACGACACAGCTCGCTTCCGCGTTCGAGGTGTGGCCCGCGTTGTGGGCACACGCACGCGAGCAGGGCGACCGGCTGCTGGATGCGATCTGACCACGACGCGGTTTCGTTCCCGACGACATCGGTGACGCCAGGTTTGACCAGCGTCGTCATCGTCGCTGCCGACAGTGGTCCGCTGCTGCAATCATGCGTCGATGCGGTGCTGGCGTCGGCGTCATCGGTTGAGGTCGTACTGGTCGACAACGACTCGAGCGATGGTGAAGTGGACCGCGTCGCCGCGACACACGCATCTGATCCGCGCTTGCGTCGCCTGCGCAATGCCGCGAATCTCGGTTTTGGACCCGCCTGCAACCGCGGCGCGAAACTCGCGCGCGGGGACGTTTTCGTATTCCTCAATCCTGATTGCATCGTGGAAGTCGATACGATCCTGTCCCTTCGACGAGTGCTGCAAGATCTCCCGGTTGCGGGCGTCCTCGGCGTCACTGTCTGTGATCCGGATGGGCGGCCAGCGCGCGGCAATCGTCGTCGCGATCCCAGCCTACGGAGGACGCTGGCGACGATGCTTGGTCTATCCCGCTTCGCAGCGAGATGGCCCGCCTTTGCTGGTGTCGAAATGCAGGACGATCCGCCTGGCCCGTCGATCGAGTTCGTCGATGCGATTTCAGGAGCGTGCATGACGCTGACACGTACTGCGTTCGACGCGGTTGCCGGTTTCGATGAACGCTATTTCCTGCACGTGGAGGATCTCGATCTGTGCCGTCGCGTGCGTGCTGCCGGATTCAAGGTTGCGATCGTTCACGCGCTGCGAGTCGTCCATGCGCAAGGCAGTTCGAGCCGGCGTCGACCGGTCTTTGTCGACTGGCACAAGCATCGCGGAATGTGGCTGTATTTCCGGCGCTTCGATCCTGCGGCGCGCAATTGCGTTTTGCGACTGCCGGTCTGGTTGGCGCTGTGGGCGCATTTTGTAGTGAGAGCCCCCTCGCTGTGGCTGCGGAGTTTCAGCACCCAAGATCCTCGCCGCCAGGGAGAGGCAGCGCGTCCACACAATCACGACGATGCCATCGATTCAAACCCAGGAGCGCCGCGATGATCCACGACATCCTGAAAATGGGAGACCCCCGTCTGCTGCGAATGGCCGAGCCTGTCCGCCAGTTCGACACGCCGGAGATGCGTACCCTGATCGCCGACCTGTTCGAGACCATGCATGCTGCGGGTGGCGTCGGGCTCGCGGCGCCGCAGATCGGCGTGGACCTGCAACTGGTGATCTTCGGCTTCGACCGCAGCGATCGCTATCCGGATGCTCCGGAGGTTCCGCGCACGATCCTGCTCAACCCGCGGATCACGCCGATGTCCGACGCGCGCGAGGAAGGTTGGGAAGGGTGTCTGTCGGTGCCCGGGTTGCGCGGCGTGGTCGAGCGCTGGTCGTCGATCCGCTATACCGGTGTCGATCCGCTCGGTCAGCCGATCGACCGGCTGGCCGAAGGATTCCACGCGCGCGTGGTGCAGCACGAATGCGACCATTTGATCGGCACGCTGTATCCAATGCGGATCACCGATTTCTCGCGCTTCGGCTTTACGCAGGTGCTGTTCCCGGACATGGATCCCGACGCGGACGAATGACGGCTTTCCCCCGTGGTGTCGGCAGCCGCTGAAAAACGCATGTCAACGATGCAGGTTGATCCCGTCGCGCAACGCCAGCGTCGCAGCGCGCGCCGCATCTGCAAAATCGTCGCCATTGCTCGCATAGAGAATGGCTCGTGACGAACTGATCATCAGTCCCGCACCGTCGGACGTCTTTCCGCTGTCGACGACGGCAGCGACGTCGCCGCCCTGCGCGCCCACGCCAGGCACCAGCAGCGGCAGATCACCGACGCGCCGGCGCACGTCCGCGATCTCCGCCGGATACGTGGCGCCGACGACGAGCGCGCAGTTGCCGTTCGCGTTCCACTCGCGCGCAACCGATTCCGCTACATGCTGGTACAGGCGACGTTCGGTTCCATGGTTGTCACGCACGACGAGATCCTGCAGATCGCGTGCGCCTGGATTGGAGGTGCGGCACAGGATGATCACGCCCTTGTCGGCCCGATCGAGAAATGGCTGCACCGAGTCGCGTCCGAGGTAAGGATTCACCGTCACCGCATCGGCCTGGTAACGGTCGAACGCTTCGATCGCATAGTTCTTCGCCGTCGAACCGATGTCTCCGCGCTTTGCATCAAGGACCACCGGAACGCGCGGATGGCTTGCGTGGATGTGCGCGATCAGGCGCTGCAACGCATCTTCAGCGCCGAGTGCCGCAAAGTGGGCGATCTGCGGCTTGAACGCGCACACGAGGTCTGCCGTTGCGTCGACGATCTCGCGGCAGAATTCGAATACCGCGGCGGGTGACGCGCGCAATGCCGCCGGAAATCGGGCCGGTTCGGGATCGAGGCCGACACAGACCAGCGAGTGGTTGTGTTCCCAGGCGTGCCGCAGCGATTGCGCAAAGTTCATGTCGGTCCCCGCATATGCGTGGTGATCAAGTATCGACGTCATTTCCTGGCGACGACGTCCATCCCGACGACCGAGGTCATCGCGGAATGACGACGTCTGCCCCAACCACCGACGTCATTCCCGCGAAGGCGGGAATCGCTCTCCGGCCGCGGAGTGGTCGGCGCTCTCATCGTGTTACGACGCGATGGTCATCAGGCAGACTGCTTCGTCGTCCTGGAGCGATTCCCGCTTTCGCGGGAATGACGTTGTTTAGCGTTGATGCGATTCCCGATTCCCGATTCCCGATTCCCGTCAAACCAGTTTCTTGTAGCGGATGCGATGCGGCTGCATTGCTTCCTCGCCGAGGCGGCGCTTCTTGTCTTCCTCGTATTCCTTGTAGTTGCCGGGGAAGAACTCGACGTGCGAATCGCCCTCGAACGCGAGGATGTGCGTGGCGATGCGGTCGAGAAACCAGCGGTCATGCGAAATGACGAACACGTTGCCGGGAAATTCCAGCAGCGCATCTTCCAGCGCGCGCAGCGTTTCAATGTCCAGATCGTTTGACGGTTCGTCGAGCAACAGCACGTTGCCGCCCTGCAGCAGGGTCTTCGCCAGGTGCAGGCGTCCGCGCTCACCGCCCGACAGCGTTCCGACCAGCTTCTGCTGATCCTGTCCGCGGAAGTTGAAGCGACCGAGGTACGCGCGCGACTGGATCTCGATGCCGTTGATGTTGAGGATGTCGGCGCCGCCGGAAATTTCCTGGAAGACGTTGTGGTTGCCCTCGAGTTTTTCGCGGCTCTGGTCGACGTACGCGATGTTGACCGTCTGGCCCTTGTTGATCTCGCCCTTGTCGGGCTTTTCCAGTCCGATGATCATCTTGAACAGCGTCGACTTGCCGGCGCCGTTCGGACCGATGATGCCGATGATCGCGCCCGGAGGCGCGGCGAAGCTGAGGTCGTCGATCAGCAGACGGTCGCCGAACGATTTCGTCACGCCCTTGAACTCGATCACCTGGCTGCCCAGACGCTCGCCCGGCGGAATGAAGATCTCGTTGGTCTCGTTGCGCCGCTGGTAGTCGACGGCCTGCAACTCCTCCATGCGGGCGAGTCGCGCCTTGCCCTTGCTGCGGCCGCCCTTGGCGTTGCTGCGTGCCCACTCGAGCTCGCGCTGGATCGCCTTCTGGCGCGACTTTTCGCTCGATTCTTCCTGCTTCAGGCGATCGCCCTTCTGCTCCAGCCACGAGGAATAGTTGCCCTTCCACGGAATGCCGCGACCACGGTCGAGTTCGAGGATCCACTCGGCGGCGTTGTCGAGGAAGTAGCGATCATGGGTGACTGCGACCACGGTACCCGGATAGTCGTGCAGGAAATTCTCCAGCCACTCGACCGACTCGGCATCCAGATGGTTGGTCGGTTCGTCGAGCAGCAGCATGTCGGGCTTGGACAACAGCAGGCGGCACAGCGCGACGCGACGCTTTTCTCCACCGGACAGTTTGCCGACGTTGGCCTCCCACGGCGGCAGGCGCAGCGCATCGGCCGCGACTTCCAGCTGCCGTTCGAGCGCATGCGCATCGTTCGCGGCGAGCAGGTTTTCGAGGCGCTGTTGTTCCGCGGCGAGCTTGTCGAAATCCGCGCCTTCCTCGGCGTACTCCGCGTAGACCTGGTCGAGCCGCTGCTGCGCGCCGATGATCTCGGCCACGCCTTCCTCGACGACCTCGCGAACGTTTTTCTCCGGATCGAGATTGGGCTCCTGTTCGAGAAAGCCGATCTTGGTGCCCGGATGCGGGCGCGCTTCGCCGACGAAATCGGTGTCCGTGCCAGCCATGATGCGCAGCACCGTCGATTTGCCGGCGCCGTTGAGGCCGAGCAGGCCGATTTTTGCCCCGGGGAAAAAGGACAGCGAAATGTCCTTGATGATCTGGCGCTTCGGCGGAACGACCTTGCTGACGCCGATCATCGTGTAGATGTATTGCATGAATGCCGCTCCGGACGAAAGCCGCGTCGACGCTGGCCACAGCGCCGAATCGGGTAAAACAGGGAAAGGTTGCCATTATCGCCGATGGACAGGTGGCTCGTCATGCCCCGGAACCCACGCAGGGCGTTTCGACGCACCTCCGCCGCGCGCGGGCTTCACAAAACGGTAAAATGCGCAATTCCCGCAGCTACCAGGTCTCGTCCGATGTTTCCCAAGGATTCCCGCATCGCAGGTTTTGACCCGGAACTCGCCCAGGCGATGGCCCATGAGCTCCAGCGGCAGGAAGACCACGTCGAACTGATCGCGTCGGAAAACTACGCAAGTCCGCGCGTGCTCGAGGCGCAGGGCTCCGTGCTCACCAACAAGTATGCGGAAGGCTATCCGGGCAAGCGCTACTACGGTGGTTGCGAATACGTCGACATCGCCGAGACGCTTGCGATCGAGCGCGTGAAACAATTATTTGATGCGGACTACGCCAACGTGCAGCCGCACTCGGGTTCGCAGGCAAACCAGGCGGTGTTCTTCGCGCTGCTCAAGCCCGGCGACACGATCCTCGGCATGAGTCTGGCGCACGGCGGCCACCTGACCCACGGCGCCAAGGTCAATCTCAGCGGCAAGATCTTCAACGCGGTCCAGTACGGCATTGATCCGTCGACCGGTCTGGTCGACTACGACGACGTCGAGAAACTCGCGCTCGAACACAAGCCGAAGATGGTCATCGCCGGTTTTTCGGCGTATTCGCAGGTGCTCGACTGGGCACGCTTCCGCGCGATTGCCGACAAGGTCGGCGCCTACCTGTTCGTCGACATGGCGCATATCGCCGGCCTCGTTGCCGCGGGCGTCTATCCGAGCCCGTTGCCGCATGCGCACGTCGTCACGTCCACCACGCACAAGACACTGCGCGGACCTCGCGGCGGCATCATCGTCGCCAGGGGCGCCGGCGCCGAGATCGAGAAGAAGCTCCAGTCGATCGTGTTCCCCGGCATCCAGGGCGGCCCGCTGATGCACGTGATCGCGGCCAAGGCCGTTGCGTTCAAGGAAGCCCTGGAGCCCGCGTTCAAGGTGTATCAGGCACAGGTGGTGAAGAACGCGCAGGCGATGGCCAAGGCGTTCATTGCGCGCGGTTACAAGGTGGTCTCCGGCGGTACCGAGAACCATCTGATGCTGATCGACCTGATCGGCCGCAATGTGACCGGCAAGGATGCCGAAGCGGTTCTCGGCGCCGCGCACATCACCACCAACAAGAACGCGGTGCCGAACGATCCGCGCTCGCCGTTCATCACCTCTGGCCTGCGCATCGGAACGCCGGCGGTCACCACGCGCGGCTACGGCGAGCAGGAGTGCATCGAGCTGACGAACTGGATCTGCGATGTGCTCGACGCGCCCGCCGATGAAGCCGTCATCGCGAAGGTCCGTGAAGCCGTGACGGCGCAGTGCAAGAAATTCCCGGTCTACGGCTGAAGCCGCCGATGCCGGCCCTGCGCATCGGATTGATTGGCGACCGCGACGAGGACATCGCTGCCCACCACGCGATCCCGCTCGCCCTGGGTTTCGCAGCGGCGAACTGCGCAGTCGACGTCGATGTCGCGTGGATCGCCACCGATTCGGTCGGGAGTGCACGCGACCTTGCCCATCTCGACGGGCTCTGGTGCGTACCCGGTAGTCCGTACCGCAACATGGACGGCGCGCTCACGGCCATCCGCTACGCACGCGAGGAAAACGTCCCGTTCATGGGGACCTGCGGCGGGTTTCAACATTCGGTCGTCGAGTACGCACGGAATGTCCTCGGTTGGCGCGACGCAGACCACGCCGAATCCTCGCCCGACGCTCCGCGCGCAGTGATCGTGCCGCTCAGCTGCGCACTGGTCGAGGTGCGCGACGGCGTGCATCTGGTCGAGGGCTCGCGCATCCGCGAGGCGTATGGGGCGGATCGCATCGACGAGGCCTACCACTGCCGTTTCGGGCTGTCGGCGGATTTTCGCGAAGCGATCGCGAATGGGTCACTGCGTGTCACGGGAACCGATGACAAGGGAGACGCGCGCGCGATCGAGCTTGACGGACACCGCTTCTTCGTCGCGACGCTGTTCCAGCACGAACGCGTCGCGCTGGTCGGCGCTTGTCCTCCACTCGCCCGCGCATTCGTCGACGCGATCGCAACGCGCGTGCGCGCGACCGCCGCGGCCTGACCGTGCACTGCCCCTTCTGCCAGCACGAAGACACGCGCGTGATCGATTCGCGGGTTTCCGAAGACGGCGCGACGATTCGCCGACGGCGCGAATGCGAGGCGTGCGGCGAACGTTTCAACACCTTCGAGTATGCCGAAATCAAGTTGCCGAGCGTGGTGAAGGGCGACGGGCGCCGCGAGACGTTCGACGAAGTGAAATTGCGGACGGGCTTCATGCGTGCATTGCAGAAGCGGCCGGTCGGCAGCGAAAAGGTCGATGCCGCGGTTCGCGCGGTGGTTGAGGACCTGCGGCGCAGCGGGGAGCGAGAAGTGCCGTCCTTGCGCATTGGCGAGTTGGTGATGCGCGAGCTCAAGCGGCTCGATCACGTCGCCTACGTACGGTTTGCGTCGGTGTATCGAAGCTTCGAGGACGTGCAGGCGTTCCGCGAGGAAATCGAGCGGCTCGAACGCGATCTCCCGTCGCTCGAAGGTCTGCAGTTGCCGCTGCTGGCCGACGTCGTGCCGCGCAAGAGCAAGGGTTGAGTCCGGTGTTCTCCGCGATCGACCATGCGCACATGGCGCGTGCGCTGCGTTTGGCAGAACGCGGTCTCTGCACGACGCAACCCAATCCGCGTGTCGGCTGCGTCATCGTCCGTGACGACGAAGTCGTGGGCACGGGATGGCACGAACGTGCCGGCGGCGCACACGCGGAAGTGGTTGCGCTGACCGAAGCGGGCGAACGCGCCGCGGGCGCAACGGCGTACGTGACGCTCGAACCCTGCGGGCTGCGCGGGCGCACGCCTCCATGTGCGGATGCGCTGATCGCCGCCGGCGTTGCACGCGTCGTCATTGCCAGCCAAGACGCGTTCCAACGCGAGGGCGGCGCGCTCGACCGTCTGCGCGCTGCCGGGATCGTGGTCGACGCGGGTCTGATGCGTGACGCTGCACGCGCACTCAATCGCGGATTTTTCAGTCGTGTCGAACGCGGCCGGCCGTGGGTCCGCGTGAAGCTCGCGATGAGCCTCGACGGCCGCACCGGCCTTGCAAACGGCGAATCGAAATGGATCACCGGTGAAGCGGCACGCGCGGATGTGCAACGCTGGCGTGCGCGAAGCTCGGCAATCGTCACGGGGATCGGCACCGTGCTCGCGGATGATCCGCGGCTGACGGTGCGCCGGGTTGCCGGTGAAAAAACGGGTGAATCCCTCGGCAGTGGTGCGTCCGAAGAAGCTGTGCCGCCGCTACGCGTCATATTCGATCGCTCGCTGCGCACGCCGCGGCGATCGCACGTCCTGGATGGGTCGACCCCCACCCTGGTGCTGCATGGCGGCGATGCGACGAACTCCGATGGCCGTTTCGAACAGGTGGAGCGCCTTGCGGTTGAAAGCGACTCCTATGGCCTCGATCTGAAACAAGCGCTCGACCTTCTCGGCTCGCGTGGCATGAACGAAGTGCAAGTGGAGGCTGGCGCGACACTGTCCGGTGCATTGTTCGAGGCGGGGCTGGTCGACGAGCTGCTGCTGTATGTGGCACCGGTCTTCCTCGGCGACGCCGCCAAGTCGTTGCTGGCGTTGCCGACGCTTGCCGACATGGCCGGACGGTGGGCGCTCCAGGTGGTCGACCGGCGTGAGGTCGGCGCCGACATGCGGCTGCTGCTGCGCGCGCCGTGAGTGGTTTCGATTGCGAAAATTCCACACGATTGGAGCAAGTCATGTTCACCGGAATCATCCAGGCCGTTGGACGCATTGCGGGTCGCGAAGCGCGCAGCGGTGATGCGCGCATCGTGATCGATGCCGGCGCAATGGATCTGTGCGATGTCGCGATCGGTGACAGCATCGCCGTCGGTGGCGTCTGTCTGACCGCGATCACGCTGGATGGCGCGCATTTCAGTGCGGACGTGTCGAACGAAACTCTGTCCCTGACGACGCTCGGTACGCTTGGCGTCGGCGACTCGGTGAACCTCGAAAAGTCGCTGCGACTGGCGGACCGTCTGGGCGGCCATCTGGTATCCGGCCACGTCGATGGCATCGGTCGCATCGTGCGCGTCGACGACGATGGCGCATCGCAGCGCTGGACGTTCAGTGCGCCGGCGACGTTGATGCGCTATATCGCGGTGAAGGGATCGATCTGCATCGACGGCACCAGCCTCACCGTCAACACGCTCGATGGCGACACCTTCGGCGTCACGCTGATTCCGCACACGATCGGCCACACGACGTTCGCTGTGCGAAGTACCGGCGATGCGGTCAATCTCGAAGTCGACCTCGTCGCGCGCTACATCGAGCGACTGCACTCCACCGGAGCCGGTTCATGAGTTTCGCAACGATCCCCGACATCCTCGCCGACATCCGTGCCGGACGCATGGTGGTCATCGTCGACGACGAAGACCGCGAGAACGAGGGCGATCTGATCATGGCGGCGGAAAAGGCGCGGCCGGAAGACATCAATTTCATGGCGCGCGAAGGGCGCGGGCTGATCTGTCTGTCGATGACCCGCGCGCGCTGCCGGCAGCTCGGGCTGAAGCCGATGGTCGACACCAACACATCGCCGCACCACACCAACTTCACCGCATCGATCGAAGCGGCCGAAGGCGTGACCACCGGTATTTCCGCGCACGACCGCGCGCACACGATCCGCACCGCGGTGCGCGCCGATGCCGGCCCGCAGCACATCGTGCAACCGGGTCACATCTTTCCGCTGGCGGCGCAGCCGGGCGGTGTGCTCGCGCGCGCCGGTCACACCGAAGCGGCGTGCGATCTGGCCGCGCTGGCTGGCTTGGAACCCGCGGGCGTGCTGGTGGAAGTGCTGAGCGAAGACGGCACGATGGCGCGTCGGCCGGAGCTGGAAACATTCGCCGCGCGTCACGGCTTGCGCATCGGAACCATCGCGGACCTGATCCGTTACCGGCTCGAGACCGAGAAGACCGTCGAACGCGTCCACGAGGAGGCAATCGACACCGAGTTTGGCCCATTCCATCTCGTTGCATACCGCGATGCGCTGTCGCGCGACATGCACTTCGCGCTGGTTCGTGGAACGATCGATGACAGCGCGCCGGTGCTCACGCGTGTGCATGTGCGCAACACGCTGTCCGACGTGCTGCATCTCAAGCGCACCGACCTGGGGTTGACTGTCACCTCGGCGTTGCGCCGCATTGCGCAGGAAGGGCGTGGCGTCGTCGTCGTTCTCGCTGGTGACGACAGCGCCGACACGCTGCTGGAGCGTCTGCAAGGCACCGCCGTTGCCGCTCCGGATGGCCCGATGCAATGGCGCCGCCTCGGTCTCGGCGCGCAAATCCTCGCCGACCTCGGCGTGCGTCGCATGCGGGTACTCGGAACGCCGCGCAAGCTGGTCGGTCTCGCCGGCTTCGGACTCGAAGTCGCAGGCTACGAGGACGTCGGAGACTGCGAAGTCGCCACGGCACCGTAGGAGCGCCTTCAACCGCGATGCTCTTGAGGACGTGTCTGCGCGACGCATCGCGGCTGAAGCCGCTCCTACGGCGGTGCGCCAGCCTGTAAACTGCCGGTCGCACCCAGGTCCACACAACCCATGACCCGCTACTCCGGTGAATTGCGGCCAGTCGCCGATGCGCGTTACGCGATCGTCGCCAGCCGCTGGAATCCGCGCATTGTCGACGCACTCGTCGACGGCGCGCTGCACGCGTTGCGCGAGCATGGCGTTGCCGACACCGCCATCGCCGTGGTGCGCGTTCCCGGCGCATGGGAGATTCCGGCGACCGCAGCCAAACTTGCATCCGGGGGTACGTACGCGGCCATTCTCGCGCTCGGCTGTGTCGTGCGCGGTGACACGCGCCATTACGAACATGTTGCCGATGGTTGCGCCGAGGGGCTGATGCGCGTGTCGCTCGACTACCGGTTGCCGGTGCTCAATGGCGTGCTTGCGGTCGAGATGCATGCTGACGCTGACGCGCGAGCGGGTGGCACGCACGGCAACAAGGGTGAAGACGTAGCGCTTGCCGCGCTGGAGATGGCCGACTTGTGGAGACACCTGTGACCAACGCACCCCGGCCCGCCGGCATCGATCTCGCCGCACGTTCGCGCGCGCGCCGCCGTGCCCTGCAGGCAATCTATGCGTGGCAGATGAGCGGCAATCGCATCGAAGGGGTGATCGACCAGTTCCGCAACGAACAGGACATGCAGATCGCGGATCTCGAATACTTCGAAGATCTGGTGCGTGGGGTCGCCCGTTTGCATG
>NZ_JBDSWZ010000074.1:0-44737 GCF_039926425.1 Dokdonella sp. | reverse complement strand
GTGACGGAGATCTGTATGTCCGTTCCGGCTCCGCGCCGACCACCTCGACCTATACCTGCCGGTCGTGGGCAACCGGCAACACCGAAAGCTGTTCGATCAATTCGCCGTCGGCAACCACGTACTACATTCGCGTGTACGGGTACACCGCGGCATCGGGCATCACGCTGAAGGCCACATACACGCCGTAGCGGCATGTCGATGCACTCGGGCAACTGACGACAAGGTGGCGGAGCAATCCGCCACCTTTTTTTGCGCGTGGTATCTCGTGTGCGTAGCGGAGATTACTGCTGGGCGACCAGCCACTCCATCACGCCACCGTGCTTTGCACAGGCACTTTCGCGCCGAGGGTTGTAGCTAAACGACAAATCACGGCATTGGGCGCTGGCTTCGAGCCCATCGCTTTCCTTGGTCTTGGGCGGCGCCTTCGCGACGCATTTACCGTCTGCGTTGAGGTGTCCGATGGTCGCATTGGCGGCATTCTGCGGACCTGCAGCGCGCAACGCGCAGCCTTTTCCTTCCGCTGCAGACACCGGCGCGGCCGTCGCCGCAAGGGCCAGAACCGCGGCACACGCGACAAGCTGGAGTATATTTCTGGAATTCATGGCGCACTCCCTTCGTTGACAAGCGCAATGAGAGAGGCATATTGCGTGCCATGAATGGTGTCGCTGCTCAATCGAGCGCGCCACGCAGTCCGATCGTGTTTGAAATCGATACCGACCGGTGCGATTGGGAACCGGTCAGCAGGAATCAAAGCTCCGTGGTGCTCAGGGCTGACTCCAGTTGTCGACCTTGCCGTCGCGATCGAATCCGACGCGACGGTCGCCGTCGTAGAACCAGGTTTCCGACACCGAGGTGATTTGCTTGCTCTGCGGTCGGCCCAGCAGGGTCGTCACCGCGCGCTCGCCCATGCCTCGGTGCAGTCCCGACCAGTCGCCCGCGGAGATCGGCTTGGGTGGAGGCGGGGGTGCGACCACGACCGGTGAGGTGGCGGCAGGTGCTGCGATCGGTGCTGCGATCGGCGCCGGCGGGGTCGACTCATACACACCGAGGCGTTTTTCGAGTTCGGCCATCCGCGCCTCCAGCGCCTTGATGCGCTGGTCCGTCACCGGATCCGCCGCGCGCGCAGGAAAGATCGGCATGACTCCGATGACCAGTCCACACAGAAGCCCCGTCACTGCCAAACGCTGTCGCATAAAACCCCCGCACATGGACCGATGCCGGGAGACTAGCAGGAAATCGGATTGCCGCTGATCGCCGACCGACGCGTGCGCGGTCGATTCGCGGATTGTGCATTTGCACACGGTGCCGTCGTCGATTGACGGATGCGGAGCGCGAAGCGCAACGCCAAAACGCGGACCGGCACTCCATCGTCAGCGCGATGGATCATCGAATCCGCTGGCAAAGATCGTATCCACTGCCGGCTCGATGTAGCGCCAGACGACGCCATGCGTGTGATCGCCCATCAGGATCACGTAGCGGCCGATCGACGCGGCATATGCGACCGATGTGCCATAGGGATTCGAGCCGTTCGCATTGACCGGTGCACTGTAGTCGCGCACCCAGTTCGTATCGTCGCCAATGACTGCACGGGCTTGCGTCGTTCCGATGAACGAATTTCCGTAGAGGTAGTTCGCTGTCGCGACGATGCCCGACGTCTGCACGCCTTCGAACGTTCCGGGCCAGTTGCCCGACACGACTGTGGTCCACGTCGCGCCCTGGTCGCTCGATTTGGCGATGTCGTTCCAACCCGCCGCGTACCACGTGCCATCGGCGATTTTCCAGGCGCCGAAGCTCCCATGCACGTGTTCGACGTCGCTCACCTTGGCCCATGCGGAGGCGCTGATCGCGCCGTCGCGGAATTTCAGTGCCGCAGTGCCGCCGATGCGGCCTGCGGTCGCGGTGCGCCAGATGCCGTTTTCCCCGTTATTACTCTGGGCAATCACGCACCACGTCGTGCCACTGATCGGAATGACGTAGTGCGACGTGCCGACTCCGGGCGGCGGCGGATGCACGACCCAGCTGACACCACCGTCCCAGGACTCGCCGAAACCGCCATCGGGGTTGTCGGCGAATCCGTAGTGATAGGTCGCGAGGATGTGGTTCGGTGGGTCGTCCGGAAGCACCATCACGTGGTACAGATCGGTCAGGGTAGGGCCGAACGGATTGAATGGCGCGAATGCCGCATCCGCTCCTTGCAGGCGGATCCATGATGCGGCGCCGTCGGTCGATTTCCATGCGCCGAACGAGCCATAGCCCGCCGGCGAGTACAGGGTGGGTTCGCTTCCCGCCGGTCGGAGCGGGTCGGGATCGATGCTGAAGCCCCACGGATTGCCGTGCATCGTGGTGGCGTTGCGCACGGTCCATGTGTCGCCGAAGTCGGTCGTGCGCAGCCAGGTGATCGCGCGGCCATCGTTGTTGCCCGCGCCGAGATAGAACACGCCGGGGTTTGCCGGATCAGCCATGATGCTCTGGATGAAATCGCCATCGTCGACGTTGGCATCACCCCCGTTCAGCGCGGCAATCGTGATGGGTTGCCAGACGCCGTCCGTGCCGGTCGGTCCGCCCGCCGAAGCCGGCGACATCGTGCCGGCGACGCAAAACGCTGCCGCCGAAATCATCGTTCGATTGATCATGCCGTGCACCGGTGTCCCATCCGGAGCGAACTGTGGACCGGACATTCGCCGCGATCCATGACGCGGCGAACAGTTCACGCATGCGATCTATCCGCACGATGGAGGGTTTGCCGGTCACGACGGTCACATTTCTGACCGCACGACGACGGAACCCAGCAGGCCCTGACGCCGCCGCAGGAAACGCCGGACCGCATCGTCGCTCTCGAGCGCAATCGCCATGTCGTACGCCGCGTGTGCGTCTGCATCGGCTCCGTTGCGCGCCAGCAGATCGGCGAGTGCCGCCCAGTACGGTTGATAACCGACGAGGCGGGAGTCCGTGGCCGGATCGGGCATTGCTTCAAGCGCTGCCGCAGCGCCGCTGAGATCCGCGATGGCCAGTGCGCGATTGACCGCGGCGACTGGGGAATCGAGTCGTTTCGCAAGCGCGTCATGGAGTTGCACGAGTGCACGGGAGACGTCCTTGCCGCTGCGTCGTCGCTCGACCTGCGCCGATTGCAGCGCCGCTTCCAATTGGTACCGCCCGATCTGGTGCATCGCGCTCGCGCGTCGGAGCGCGGCTTCCGCTTCCTCGATCATCGACGCGTCCCAGGCAGACGTGTCCTGTTCGGTCAGCGGCACGTAGTCGCCGTTCGCGTCGCGCCTCGCGGCGCGGCGGGCGTGTGCGTGCAGCAGGCAGGCGAGCAGTCCGGCGCATTCCGCCTCGTTCGGCATCAAGGTGACGAGGAGGCGGGCGAGGAAAATCGTTTCGTCGGCCAGATTGCGGCGGGTCGCATCGATTCCTGCAGGATCCGCCCAGCCGTGGCCGAAGGCCGCGTAGACCGCATCGAGGACGGTTTCGAGTCGTCCGTAGAGTTCGTCGCGTGCGGGGACCCGAAACGGGATTGCCGCCTGGCGGATTTTCTCCTTCGCGCGGCCGAGACGCTTGCCGATCGCTGCCGGCGACATGAGGAACGCGGCGGCGATCCGGCGAGCGTCGAGTCCGAGTACTGCCTGCAACATCAACGGCGCGCGAACGCCGGCGTCGATCGCCGGATGCGCGCAGGCGAACATCAGTGCCAGCCGATGGTCGGGGATCGTCGCATCGTCCGGCGCGGCGTCGAGTGTGTCGGCCATCCGTTGCAGCTCGGCTGCGGCGGCCAGCGCAATGTCCTGCTGGCGCGCGCGATCGATCAGCTTCCTGCGTGACACCGTCAGCAGCCACGCTTCCGGATTCGTCGGGCAACCGGTGCGCGGCCAATCCGCCAACGCGATCGCGAATGCGTCCGCCAGCGCGTCTTCCGCTGCAGCGACATCGCGCGACCGCGCAGCGAGAAAGGCGACGAGCTTGCCGTAACTGCGACGTGCAACCGCCTCGGCGGTTGCACGTGCAGCATCGATCGGATTGATCCCGGCAAGCGTCATGCAGCGGTCCGCATCAGGTGTCCACCTTGCGGCGTCCACGACATGCGATCGCCCCTACATCGACCAGACCGGACGCACCTCGATGGTGCCATGACCCGCTCCGGGGCAACGCGCTGCCCAGGCCAGCGCCGCGTCGAGATCGGCCGCTTCGATGAGGTAGTAGCCACCGAGCTGTTCCTTCGACTCGGCATACGGCCCATCGAGCACGTTCGGCTTGCCGTCTTTCAAGCGCACGGTGGTCGCCGATGCGGACGGCTGCAGCCGGTTCGATCCGGCCAGCGCACCGGCCTTTTGCAGCGCTTCGGTGTAGGCGGTGTAGGCGGCGATT
Organism: Dokdonella sp.; assembly: GCF_039926425.1. Classification (GTDB taxonomy): domain Bacteria; phylum Pseudomonadota; class Gammaproteobacteria; order Xanthomonadales; family Rhodanobacteraceae; genus Dokdonella_A. The sequence goes on along the minus strand of NZ_JBDSWZ010000074.1, from coordinate 40,375 downwards.
CCGTGTCCGCGCTCGACTTCGCTCATCGCGTCCCAACCGCTCTCGTCCGAATACAACATCAACAGATACTGCATGGTTGCCTTCCTCGTGATGGTCGACGGCCAGGATGCCGCCACTACGATGACGTTTGCGATTGTCGCATTTGGACAGGTCGGCCGATCGATGCGCGCCGGGGGACATGGTGCCGCGTCGGTCGAAGGTCGGCACGCGCCCGGACGTTGTCGGACGGGCGGGCCGTTTCCCGTATGGAGGTCGAGCAACGGCGTTCCGCCGGCGCTCCCTCCGGACATTCCAACACGATGACGACCGATCCACCGTCCGCAGACGGGTCTTCCGTGGCGCCCTTCACGCCAGCCGAACGCGAGGGATTCTTCGCCGGCATCGAGCGCCACCGGCGCGCGGCGCTGCGGGTCTCGCTGATCGCCGCGCTCTGCGCGATCGTACTGGCGTTCGTGGTCGCCGTGCTGATGTCGCCGTTGCTGTACGCGATCGTTGGCCTGCTGCTCGATGTCGCGAACCATGTCGTCGCGACGCCGGATCTGATACGCGACATCACCCAGGTGATGTCCGAGACAACCGATCATCTGGAAAGCATTCCCGCCGCACGCTGGCTCCAACTCGCGGTCGTTGCGTCGCTGCCGGGTCTCGTCGTGATGGCGCTTGCGGTGCGCACGCTCGGACGCATCACGCGCGAGGCGATGGGGAGCGATTCCATCGCAGCCCTCGCGCGACCCATCGATCGCGGCGTGCTTGCCGAGCAGCGGTTTGCCAACGTCGTCGGCGAAATGGCGGTGGCTGCCGGCCTGGCGATGCCGCGTGTGCTCGTCGCGCCAACCAGTGCGGTGAACGCGGCAGCGTTCGGTGCCGACAGGGCGCATGCCACCATCGTCGTCACGACGGGCCTGCTCGTCGAACTGGATCGCGCCCAGTTGCAGGGCATTGCCGCTCATCTGGTCGGGTCGATCGCCAACGGCGACATGCGGATCGGCGCACGCATCGCAACGATGCTCGGCCTGTTCGGGCTGATCTCGAAACTCGGAACGTCGTTCACCGATCGTGAGGGCGCGCGTCGATTTTTGAAACTCCTGCTCGCGGCGCTCAAACCCGGCGGCAGCGCCCGCGATGGCGAGCTGGTCATGGAGCTCACCAATCCGTTCGAGCCGGAGCGTTCGGACACTGCGCCGGCTCCAGCCGACAGGTCCGACAGGATTCCCTGGAAAACCCTGCTCTGGATGCCGCTCGCAGGTCCGCTCGCGATCAGCGGCTTCTTCGGCGGGTTGCTGTGCGCACTGGTGCTCGGTCCGCTGCTCGCGCTCACCTGGCGTCGACGCAAGTCGATGGCGGACGCGACGGCGGTGCGACTGACTCGCGACCCCGACACGCTGGGGCACGCGCTGGAAAAACTGCGGGGAGCGCCGGTCGACGGGGCCTTCGGAAGCTGGATCGCCCATCTGTGCGTAGTGCCGAGCGGGCTGATCGGCGCGCGCAGCATCCTCGGCCGCGCGAGTGTGCCGATGGCGCCTTCGCTGGATCGACGCCTGCAGGCACTCGGTCTGATGGGCGCGCGCGTGTCGCCGCGTTTGGAGCGGACAATACCCGGTTGGGCGTGGGTCATCCTCGCGCCTGTGTGCGCGTTGCTCGCGGTGCTGATGGGGGTGGTGGTGTTCGGCCTGCTGTACATTTCGGTCGCACTGTCCGGGCTCTTCACGTGGCTGCCCGCGATGCTCATCCACGCAATCGTGCGCTGAGGCCCACGCGTTGCCTCGCAGTGCCTGCGCGGGCGGGCGTGCGTGCGGTTCGTTCTGGCTGTGACCGATCGTTTTGTGCGGGAACGCTTCACCCCGGAATCGAGCAACGCTTGACGTTGCCGCGGACGCGCCCCATGTAGCGGCACGGCGTGCAATTCAGACGCGTTGGAGCAAGGGTTGGCGCGCGGTTCCATCATCCCGAATCAGTTCATCCGGTCGGCGCTATTCTCGTCGTCGATCGTGGCAATCCCTGGAGAACATCATGGCGACCGGTTGGGCCGGAGACGGCGCGGTGCAGGATCAGATCGACGCAACCGTCGGCGATGCAGTGAAGCGCGCGCGCAGCCAGCTCCCGAAAGGGCCGGGTCTCGCGCGCTGCGAGGATTGCGATGCGCGCATTCCGAAGGCGCGACGCGAAGCCGTGCCAGGTGTACGCCTGTGCGTCGCCTGCCAGGAGATCCACGACCATGCGCAAGGCTCTGCCAGCGGCTACAACCGGCGCGGCAGCAAGGACAGTCAGCTTCGCTGATGCGCGAAGCGACGGTTTCGCATCCGACCACCTGTTCAAAGGAGTTTCCGATGTCTGATGGCAAGCAGTCCAAGGCAAGCGATTTCGACCCTGAAGTGCTGCGCCTGTTCGACCAGTACGTGCATGGTCAGATTGATCGACGTGGCTTTCTGTCGAGTGCCGCGCGGTTTGCCATCGGCGCGAGTGGCGCGGCGGCCTTGCTCGACGCGCTCAGTCCGAAGTTTGCACAGGCGCAACAGGTGAAGCCCGACGATGCTCGGATTCGCGTGAAGTCGGTCGATTTTCCATCACCGAACGGCTACGGAAAAGCGCGTGGCTATCTCGCTCAACCGGCGAAGGCGACGGCGAAATCGCCTGTGGTGCTGGTCGCTCACGAAAATCGCGGCCTCAACCCGCACATCGAGGATATCGCCCGCCGCCTTGCGCTCGATGGCTTCATCGCATTTGCGCCGGATGCGCTGTTCCCGCTCGGAGGCTATCCGGGCGACGAGGACGCGGCGCGCGACCTCTTCGGCAAGCTCGATCAGGCGAAGACCCATGAAGATTTCCTCGCGGCTGCCGAATGGCTGGCGCACGTGGAAGGTGGCAACGGCCGCGTCGGCGCGGTGGGCTTCTGCTATGGCGGCGGTATCGTCAATTTTCTTGCAACGCGCCTGCCACATCTGGCGGCGGCGGCCCCGTTCTATGGCGTGGCACCGCCCAGCGAGGACGTTGCCAAAATCAAGGCAGAAGTACTCGTGGTCTTGGCGGGCAACGACGAGCGCGTCAACGCGGGGTGGCCGGGTTACGAGGCGGCATTGAAGGCAGCCGGCACGCGCTACACGCTGTTTCAGCCTGCCGGGACCCAGCACGGTTTCAACAACGACACCACGCCGCGCTACGACAAGGAGGCTGCGGGCCAAGCTTGGAGCAAAACCCTGGCTCTGTTCGATCGGACACTCCGCAAGTCCGCCTGACGACCGGCCGCGAGCACGTTTTCGACGTTCTGTTGCGATCCACGTCCGATCTGCCCGACGACCCGGATGCGTCGCGCGAGCGCCTCCGGCGAACTCGCCTGCTCCACGCGCGCGCAAATCCGATGTCTTGGGGTTCACCGTGAAGGAGGAATCGCGTCCTGCAGACCGTCCTGTTGTGACAGTTTCAGGTTGGCCCGATCGTTGCTCTCCATGATGAGTCGGCCGTTCGAGGTCGACATCCGGTTGGACGTTTCCATTCATCAGGAGAAAACCCGTGTCGAAAATCCTTCGTTTCAGCATGCTCGGTTCAGTGTTGCTCGTCCTTGCATCCGCTCCTGCGCTCGCCGAGAAGACCGCGTCAAAGATCGTCGTCGTCAACAAGTCGGCCTGGGCCATTCACGAATTGTATTTTTCTCCCACCAACGAGACCGAGTGGGGCGAAGACCAGCTGGGCAAGAAGACGATCAACACCGGCGACCAGTTCACGCTGACCGGCGTTCCATGCGGCAAGTGGGATGTCAAGGTGGTCGATGAAGACGGAGACGAATGCGTGGTAGAGGATGTGGCGTTGTGTGGCGTGACCGACAACTGGGTTATCGACGACAAGAGTCTTCTTGCCTGCCAGTCGAAGAGCTGACGCAACGCGATGCGCGGAAGGAGGCTCGCTCCGATGCGGGCCTCTTCGTCAGCAGCAGGCATCGGACCTGTCGCAGAACGCAGGTCGTCCAGTCGCAGCGGAATCGAGCGTCGCTCGGTGGATTCCGTAAACGGGGGCGACTGGTAATAGACTTGAGACGTCGTCCGAGCGGTCGCGCATGACCCACTCCGCAGCCATCAACCTGAACGCGCTTGGCTCGGCCGCCAACTGGGATGCGCTCGACGCGGCCGGTCGGCGCGTGATGCTCACGGAAATTCTCGCCCACGTTTCCAGCGAAGCGTTGCAGGGTGAGACTCTGGAGGCCGTGCTGCAGCGAATCGTTGACTGTATTGCGCAACGTCTCCCGGTGACGATCGCCCGCATCATCATGCTCGACGAGGAGGGAGAGCATTTCGTGCAGGAAGTATGGTCCGGCCATCTCGCGCTCGACCTCCCGGGCGGGCTGCCCTGGCCCGTGTCGATCGGTGTATCGGGACGTTGCGCGCGCACCGGCCAACCGCAACTCATCTCCAATGTGTCAGGAGATCCGGACTATGTGCCCGGAAATCGCGATGTGAAGTCCGAATATCTGGTTCCGATCCGTCATCGCGACCGGCTGCACGGCGTGCTGAATCTCGAAAGCACGAGCGCAAATTTCTTCACTGCCGAGGTGTGCTCCGTCTTCGACGCGATCGCTCGCCAGATTGCCGGTGCGATCCACTTCGCGCGCGTTGTGCGCGATCTCGAAATCGCCAATCGAAAACTGCGTCAACTCTCGATGAGTGATGGCCTCACGGGCATCGCGAACCGGCGCTGCTTCGACGAGCGCATGGCGCTGGAATGGTCGCAGCACGCACTCGCCGGGTGCCCACTCGCGCTGCTGCTGGTCGATGTCGACTGCTTCAAGCCCCTCAACGATGCGCGCGGTCATCTGCACGGCGACGAATGCTTGCGCGAACTGGCTGGCGTCTGTTTCCGGGCGCTGCGCGGACACGATGATCTGGTCGCGCGCTACGGCGGCGAGGAGTTCGCCTTGCTGCTGCCGGGCTGCGATCTTCGCAGCGCGCGGCGGGTTGCCGAACGACTTCGGCGTGGGGTCGAATCGCTCGCGTTGCCGCATCTGACCTCGCCGGTCGAGCCCTATGTGACGGTCAGCGTCGGAGTGAGCGCGGTCGTACCGGCGTCCGCATGGTCATCCGACGCGCTGATCGCCGCCGCCGACCGCGCGCTCTATATCGGCAAGGCGCGCGGTCGCAACCGCGTGGTCGCGAGGCTGGTTTCCGGCGACGGTTTCTCAACCGATCGCCGCTGACAGCCGATGCGGGCGGTGATGGTCGGCAACCATTCAAGTCGCTTGCAGCACGCTCGCGCCTGCCCTTCGCGAGTTGTCCGATGACCCAGCCGAAACCGCCTCCGTGGAAGCGCCCGTTGCCGAAGGCGCGCAAGGCGCCAGTGTCGTTGACGACGGCGCAGAAGAACGCAGCACGCGACCGTGCGAACGCCGCCGGACGCCGCTATCCGAATCTCGTCGACAACATGTGGGCGACGAAGCAACCGAAGACTTGAGTTTCTGCTGTGCACGTGTGTGATCGATCACGCGGCGTGCAATCCGCGCAGATGACGCTCGATCGCGAACACATGGACATCCACTTCACCCAGTTCGCGGAGCGCATCGGCGAGATGGAAGAGGTAGTCGCGATTGTCTCCGCTTGGTCCGGTTGATCGGTCGATCTGGCGCGCGATCTCCTCGTCGGATGCCGGCCCGAGATACGCGGCGTTGTTCTCGTCGGCGATGTAGATCAGTCCGTTGTCGACGCTGTGATCGTCGAACCGGAGCTCGACAACGTGCCGCAGATAACCGTTCTTCTCCCGATGATCGAGATGGTCGAACACCTCCGGCGTGATCAGGTAGCCCATGCCGGCGCACACGGAGCCGTGGTCCGGCACCAGGGTGAGCACTCGCCCGGGTGAATCGGGCGTCCCGCGATGATCGTGCGACCCCTGCCAGAAGCGGCGTGACCAATTGCGAATGGTTGCCCGACGCCGCTCGATGAACGGAAACTCCGTTTTCCAGATCAGTGATCCGTAGCCGAACAGCCACACTTGCGGCTGGCCGTCGAAACGGTTCATCCGCTGGTTGAGGGCAATCGTGTCTGCCGACATGCGCGCGATTGAGCAGGAGAATTGAACATCGTAGCGAAGCGTCCTGCCGGATGCGAAGACGCCGGTTGCAGAATGCTCCCGCTCGACGTCGGCCGCGCGACTCAGCTCTTGAGCTTGTAGCCGGTGCGAAAGATCCACCAGACCGCGACCAGGCACAGCGCCAGGAACCCCAGCGTCGCCACCGCGCTGACCACCACGTTCACATCGGAGATTCCGTAGAAGCTCCAGCGGAATCCGCTGATGAGATAGACCACAGGATTGAACAGGGTGATCTTCTGCCATAGCGGGGGCAGCATGTTGATCGAGTAGAAGGCACCACCGAGGAAGGTGAGTGGCGTCACCACCATCAGCGGGATCACCTGCAGCTTCTGGAAATCGTCCGCCCACAGGCCAATGATGAAACCGAACAGACTGAACGTGATAGCGGTCAGCACGAGGAAGAACGCCATCCAGAACGGATGCTCGATGTGGTACGGCACGAAGAAGCGCGCGGTGACCAGAATCAGGATGCCGAGGATCACAGACTTCGTCGCCGCGGCACCAACATAGCCCAGGACCACTTCGATGAACGACACCGGCGCAGACAGCAGCTCGAAGATCGTGCCGGCCCATTTGGGCATGTAGATGCCGAACGATGCATTGGAGATGCTCTCGTTGAGCAGCGACAGCATGATCAGGCCGGGAATGATGAAGGCGCCATAGCTGACGCCGCCGACGTCGCCCATGCGCGATCCGATCGCCGCGCCGAACACCACGAAGTAAAGCGACGTGGACAGTACCGGCGAAGCGATCGACTGGGTGATCGTGCGGAACGTGCGCGCCATTTCGAAACGGTAGATCGCGCGGACGGCATGCAGGTTCATGCGGCGACTCGCTTTGGCGCCGAGTGGACGAGACTCACGAAGATGTCCTCCAGCGAACTCTCGCTCGAATGCAGGTCCTTGAAATCGACGCCCTGCTCGCCGAGACGTCGCAGCAACGCGGCAATGCCGGTTTCGTCGGACTGCGTATCGAAGGTGTACACCAGTGCGGTACCGTCCTGGGCGAGTTCGAGGGGGAGGTCGGAGAGCGCGACTGGAATCGACAGTAGTGGCGTCTGCAGTGTGAGTGTGAGCTGCTTCTTGCCCAGCTTGCGCATCAGCACCGACTTGTCCTCGACCACGACGAGTTCACCTTTGTTGATCACGCCAATGCGGTCTGCCATCTCCTCCGCTTCCTCGATGTAATGCGTGGTGAGGATGATGGTGACGCCGTTCTCGCGCAGTTGCCGAACCATGCGCCACATGTCGTGGCGCAGTTCGACATCGACGCCCGCGGTCGGTTCGTCGAGAAACAGGATGGTTGGTTCGTGCGCAAGTGCCTTGGCAATCAGAACGCGTCGCTTCATGCCGCCCGACAGCGTCATGATCTTGCTGTCCTTCTTGTCCCACAACGAGAGGTCGCGCAGCACTTTTTCCAGATGCGCCGGATCGGGCGGCTTGCCGAAGAGCCCGCGACTGAATTTCAACGTCGACCAGACATTTTCGAACGCGTCGGTCGAGAGCTCCTGCGGCACGAGTCCAATCTTCGAACGTGCATGACGGAAGTCGCGCACGATGTCATGACCATCGGCCGTGACGCTGCCGGCGGTGGCATTGACGATTCCGCAGACAATGCTGATCAGCGTGGTCTTGCCAGCGCCGTTGGGCCCGAGCAACGCAAAGATTTCGCCGCGCTGGATGTCGAGATCGACTCTCTTCAGGGCCTGAAAGCCCGACTTGTAGGTTTTTTCCAGATTCCGGATGGAAATGATCGGCGGCACACTGGATCCTTCGGGACAGCGGGGCGCTTATCCTAGCGGACCTCTGGTTGGCCCGTCAGTGCAGGCGGAGGGGGCGAGCCCTACTCAACATCGGGCAACCCGCCTATGCTTCCAACCCCTCTGCATTGCGTGAGCGAACCCGATGAACGAACCGATGCCGGACCGCCTTGCGGTCAACCCGAAAAGCCCGTTCCACAATGCAGACCTCCTTGCTCGCGGAGTGGGCATTCGTTTCAACGGAAAGGAACGGGTCGACGTGGAGGAATATTGTGTCAGTGAAGGCTGGGTGCGCGTCGCCGCCGGGCGCGCCCGCGATCGTCACGGCAACCCGATGACTATCAAGCTGAAGGGCGAGGTTGTGGCTTACCTTCAGGAGAGCCCTGCGCCCAGGGCTGCAGCAGTCGGTGAGGAGACGACGTGAAGTTCCTGGTGATGATCTACAGCGACGAAACGCTGGTCGAAGCGATGCCCGCCGGCGCCTTCGATACGACGATGCGCGAGTGTTTCGTGCATGCCGACGAGCTGAAGTCGCAGGGAAGCCTGATCGAATCGCAACAACTCGAACCGCCGGCAACCGCGAAAACGATCCGCGTGCGCAACGGTCGACGCACCGTGCTGGACGGTCCGTTCGCCGAGGCGAAGGAAATGCTTGGCGGGTTTAACGTGATCGAGGCGCCCGACATGGACGAAGCGCTGCGCATCGCGATGGAATTTCCGTGGGCGGCAACGGGCAGCATCGAGGTGCGTCCGCTGAAGGACCTTTCCGACGTCAGGCGCCGGGTCGGGGCCTGAAGGGCGCGTTCACCGGCCCTGTCATGCCCAGGTCCTGATCGTCCCGGCGGATGATCAGTGTGGGTGGAACTTCCTCGTCGCGACAATTCCCAGCGCAATGAAGACCAACAGCACGATGCCCTGCGCAATCGCGAACGGGGGTTCGGCCTGCGTCGGAGCGAGGGCATGCAGCGCCGGCACTTTCTGGAACGCCTGCGCCACGAGCACGAACACGTTGAGGTAGAGCGGGAACACCGCCGTTGCGACATAGATCCAGCGCCAGGCGCCTCGCAGGTGCAGGGCGTACAGCGCAGCGAGCGCAATCGCCAGCGCCGCCAGCGACATGATGCCGACGATATGCGACGGCAGCAGATGGTCGAACGGAAAGAAAAATCCGGTGACGCTGGTCGCGACCGTCGTTGCGAGGAAGGTCGCCGTGAGTGCGGGCAGCCGGTTGGATGCGAGCATCCCGAACAGGACGAGAAGCCCGGACGCAATGCCGATCAGACTCAACAACACGTGGAAAAACGTGAATGGTGTCATTCCGAAGATCATCCGCCTTCCCCTTGCCAACGGCTCAACCCAGCGCTCGATACTGAAGCTGAACACCGTCGAGGGCAATAGTGCGAACGATGTTCCTTGGAGTCGCGCCACGTCGTTGCAGTGTTTTCGACATTTGGCGCTTCCGTCCGGCTTCGTCGTTTGCCGGTCCGCTCGGGATGCCGATGGACGTGGAGCTTTGAATGAACGCGGGTGACACCGGCGACGACGTCGCCCGTGTCACCCGCGTCCTTCAGACGTCCCGTTCTTACTCGCCGAACTCGATCGGGGTATCGAGGTCTTCGCAAAAGTTCTGCTTGCTCGCTTCGCTGAAGCTGCCGTCGGCGAACTTGGCGCGAATCCACTGATCGCAATTCTCGCCGTCGGTGCTCTTGTCCCATTCCATCGTGGCCGTTTCACCGACAGCGATGCCGCTGCCGACGTCGAACGCGCCCCATTTCTTGTTGTCCTGCGACACCTGCAGGGCGGTGATCTTCGACTTGGATGTGTTCTTCACGACGAAATGCCACTCGTCGGCTGCATTCGCGAACGCCACGGTGAGCGGCAGCGCGCAGAGGAGCAGGGCGATCTTGAAACCGGTTCGGCTGGACATGGAACACCTCGTGGGTTGGTGGGAGTTGCGCGACGATCGACGATGACCGCGCGGTCCTTGAGCTCTGGGGCCGTGAACGCGGGTCTCGCCCAACGCAGAGCAAGAAGAAGGCCAACGCAATTCAGCGCGTTTGCACGGCGCATCCTGATCAATCAACGGCGCGTGTCCGCTTGTGACGGGAGTGTGCGGCCAATTGTGACGCGTCGCTTCGGCCCATCGTGCGTTGCTGCGCCCCGTTCCGCTGTCAGCGCACTTGCACTTGCGAGACTGCGTCCCTACCTATCGTCGAACGGAACGAGATCGACGATGAACGCAATGCCCATTCTGATTCCATGCCCGTCCTGCGGTGCGATGAACCGTGCGGCGGTCGATCGCGTCGCGGAATCGCCGACCTGCGGCCGCTGCCACGTTGCGCTGTTCCAGGCAAAGCCGATCGTGCTGACGACCGGCGAATTCGACCGGCATGCCCTGCGAAGCGGCGTCCCGCTTCTGGTCGATTTCTGGGCGCCCTGGTGTGGTCCGTGCGTCGGCATGGCAAAACATTTCGCGGCCGCCGCGCGACAACTGGAGCCGCGGATGCGCCTTGCAAAGGTGGACACCGACGCCGAGCCAGCGCTCGGGACGCGATTTGCAATTCGCAGCATCCCGACGCTGATCGTGTTCGCGAACGGCCGAGAGGTGGCGCGCCAATCGGGCGCAATGGGCACGGACGACATCGTGCGCTGGGCCATGTCGCAACTGCCGGGTGGGTGAGTCGACTGCGCTGCGTCGGGTGGCGCCCGCGTCAGCCCGCCAGCGGACCGGGACGGTGAGTCCCTTCGCAACCTGTCGCCATTTGACCGGCATCCGCGACTGACCCGGGCACGCGAGCACTGCGCCGATAGCTCAACAGGCGCCCGCGAAAGGGCGGCGTATCGTTGGTGCCCATCGGGCCGCGCTGTTCGCTCACGTCGAAACCTTGCGCCGCCAGTGCGCGCGTCAACGGACCACTGTTGCCGCGGCCGGGGTCGCTGATGAGGACCTCCGCGAGTTCACTGGCGTGTCGCGAGACGAGCGCAGCGAGAAGGCTGGAGTGGTCGCGTTCGTACAGGATGTCGCTGCCGATGATCAGATCGAAGCGGCCGAGCGTCTCGTTCGGAACTGACCATTGCAGCTCCCGATAGCTCACCGCCGGCAGTTCATTCAAGGCGCAGTTGTAGGCGAGAAACACCTCGGCAAGCGGATGGTAATCGCTGGCGACGACGTCCGCGCCACGACACTGCAGCACGAGGCTCGCCAAGCCAAGGCCGCATCCGATTTCGAGAATGCGCTTGCCGGCGATTGCGTGGCGGCTCATCGCTTCGGCAAGCATGCGAGCTGCGGGCCATACCTGTCCGAACAATGCCCATTGTGCCGATGAGATGCCTGCGCGTTCGGCATGCTGGTCCGGATCGGCAAATTGCTGGAGATCGCTCAACGCGCGGATGCGATAGTCCTGATCGCCGAAGCGAAGGACAATCCGGCGTGTGACATATCCCTGCATGTGTGCTCCCGGTGTGCAACGTGCGGCCGCGACAATAGGAAATCGCGGGAAGGGAGCGATGGGTCGCCGCAGAAACGTCGTGTGGATTGCGTGGACGTGTGCGAGTCCGTGCGCATGTTACGTGAAAGAGCTCTTGCTGCACGTCGCAGGCCATCCTGCACTGGACCCCTCGGCAAGGAGACTCTAGCATTCGCTGATTCACGATCTGGAGTGTTGCCCATGCAGCGTTGGCTGTTCTCTCTTGTCACCTTCTCCGTTTCCGCCGCCGCGATGTCTGCGGCCCCTCCGTCCTTTGATCCGAAGCGTCTGTCGGACGAGGTGAAGACGCTGTCGTCCGACGCGTTCGAAGGGCGTGGTCCGGCGACTGCTGGCGAAACGAAAACGGTCGCGTACGTGATCTCGCAGATGAAGGAAGCCGGTTTGCAGCCAGGTGGTGACCTCAAGGACGGCAAGCGCGCATGGACACAGGCGGTGCCGCTGCTGCGCGCCGACATCACGGGCACGCCGAAATTTTCGGTCGATGTCGGCGGCAAGGCGCAGGCGCTGACGCAAGGCACGGAAATCGCCGTCCGCGCCGCGATGGACGGTTCGAAGGCCGTGACGATCCACAACGCGCCGATCGTGTTCGCCGGCTATGGAGTAAAAGCGCCGGAACGCAACTGGGATGACTTCAAGGGGATCGACCTGCATGGCAAGGTCGCGCTCGTGCTCATCAACGATCCTGATTTCGAAACTGGCACCGGCGATTTCGGTGGCAAGGCGATGACCTACTACGGTCGCTGGACGTACAAGTTCGAAGAAGCCGCGCGCCAGGGTGCGGTCGGCTTGCTGGTGATCCACGAGAGCGATCCCGCGTCGTACGGCTGGGCCACGGTCAAGAATTCCAATACCAATTCGATGTTCGACATCGTTCGCGACGACCCGGCATCCGTGCATCCGAGGATGGAAGGCTGGGTGCAGCGTGATTTCACCGTCGATCTCTTCAAGCGCTCCGGCCTCGACTTCGATGCACTCAAGAAGCAGGCGCAGACACGTGCGTTCAAACCGGTCGTGCTGAAGGGGGCTACGTTTTCCGCCGACTACGCGGTCGATGCAAAGGTGATCAATACGCAGAACATCGTCGGGCGCATCGAAGGCAGCAAGCGCCCCGATGAAACGGTCATCTACAGTGCGCACTGGGATCATCTGGGCATCGGCGCACCGGACGCGAAGGGCGACACCATCTATAACGGCGCGGTGGACAATGCGACGGGCACTGCGGCGCTGATCGAACTCGGACGTGCATTCGCACACGCGCCAAAGCCGCAGCGCTCGATCGTTTTCCTCAACGTCACCGCCGAAGAACGCGGGCTGCTGGGCTCCGAATACTATTCGTCCAAGCCGCTTTATCCGCTGGCGACGACCGTGGCCGACATCAATATGGATGCGCTCGATCCGCAAGGTCCGGCGCGCAATTTCTCAACTTCGGGCAGCATTCCCTCCGATCTGCTCGACACGCTCATCGCCGACGCCAAGGCAATGGGGCTCGCGTATGTCGTCGATCCGCATCCCGAGGCCGGGCACTTCTTCCGTTCGGACCATTTTCCGTTCGCCAAGCGCGGCGTGCCGTCGGTGTCTTTCAGTTCGGGCAATGACCTTGTGAAAGGCGGCATTGAAGCGGGTGAAGCGGCGGGCAAGGACTATGTCACCAAGCGCTACCACCAGCCGGCCGACGAATGGCTCGCAAGCTGGAGTTTCGCCGGCATGGCGCATGATTTGCCGCTGCTTTACAAGTTTGGCGCCGATCTCGCCAATTCGGACGCATGGCCGAACTGGGGCAAGGATTCGGAGTTCCGCGGCACGCGTGATGCGAGTGCTGCAGAGCGCAAGTGAACAAGGCGCGACGGCGTCGCCGTCGCGCCAACAGGGCGCATGATGCCAGCCCGCGAATTGCCGTAGTGACGATCGGGCGCTGAGGGTTCGGCGCCCTCGGTCGGCCGAACGATCGTCTTGCGGAGAAGGGATGAACGTCACCGAATTGTTCCTGATCGCGATGACGATCATCTTCGCGGTGCCCTACCTGATCTGGCGTGTCGGCCGCACGGAGTATTACGCGCCGCTCGTCGTCGTGCAGATCCTCACCGGCATCCTTCTCGGACCTGGCATCCTCGGCGCGCTTGCGCCGGATATTTACGGCAGCGTGTTCTCGACCCCGGTGATCCAGTCGCTCAATGGCATCGCGTGGTGGGCTGTGATGGTGTTCGTCTGGATCGCGGGCGTCGAGCTCGATCTGGAGCAGGCGTGGCAGCAACGACTCGAATGCGGCGTCACCGCGGGCCTCGCGTTGCTGACGCCGCTTGCGTTCGGCTGCATCGCAGCGTTGGGCATGCTCGCCTGGCGCGGCGGCTGGGTCGGGCCGGCCGCGGCAACCTGGCAGTTCGTGCTGGGCGTCGGCATGGCATGCGCCGTGACCGCGTTGCCGATTCTCGTGCTGCTGATGGAGAAAATGGGCATTCTGCGCGCGCCGCTCGGCAGGCGCGTGTTGCGCTATGCGAGCCTCGACGACCTCGCAATCTGGGGTGTGCTTGCTCTGATCCTTCTCGACTGGCAGCGCGTCGGGATGCAGGTCGCATTTCTCGTGTCGTTCGCGCCGGTCGCATGGGGATTCCGCGCGTTGATGCGGCGGATTCCGGAAAGCGATCGCTGGTATGTCGGGCTGATCTGGCTTGCCGCATGCGGTTTCCTAGCGGACCGCGCGGGCCTGCATTTCATGGTCGGGGCGTTCCTCGCCGGCGCGGTCACCGATCGCGACTGGTTCAACGAGGAGCGCATGGATCTGTTGCGCCATCATGTCCTTCTGGTCGTGATGCCCGTGTTCTTCCTGTCGACCGGACTGCGCACCAACTGGGCCATTGGCGGATCGGCCGTCGTCGTCGCAGCGCTTGTGCTGCTCGTCGCCGGGGTTGCGGGAAAGCTGGTCGGCGTGCGGATCGCAGGCTGGCTGCTCGGGTGGGAGAAAGGTGACAGCTGGATCATCGGCTGGCTGCTGCAGACGAAAGCGTTGATCATGATCATCTTCGTCAACATCCTGCTCGACCGTCAGGTCATCACCAGCGAAACCTTCACGGCGCTGTTGCTGATGGCGGTCGCGAGCACGATGTTGACGGTTCCGCTGGTTGCACCGCGTCTGCACGCAATCGGTCGCGCGGCGAACCACCCGCTCTAGAACTTTGTCCCGGCCTTCAACGGGCGCCAGGTACCGACCGGCATCTTGGCGAGCGACACGCTGCCAATGCGAAGTCGCCGCATTGATACAAGCGCGATGCCGACGGCGCCGCACATGTGACGCAATTGCCCGCGCTGGACGTTGTGCATCGCGAATCGCAGACGCAATTCGCTCTGCCAACTCACCTTGCAAGCGGGCAGCTCGCGACCGTTGAAGCTGAGTCCGCGCGCAAGTTGCCCGAGCGTGTAGGGACCGCCGCGGCTGTCGACGTCGACGATGAATTCCTGCTCGATTTCGTCGGCGTCTTCGCTCAGGCGCCGCCACACGCGACCATCCTGGCTCAAGACGATGAGCCCGCTGGCGTCGTCGTCGAGTGGCATCAGCGGAGTCAGGTTCACGTAGTGCCGCTTGCGCATCGTGACGCCGGACGGGTCGTCGACCATGCGCGTTTCCGGCACCACCAGCGCGGCGGCTTGCACCATCGTCATTCCAGCCGGCTTGTGCACCAGCACGGTCGCAGGTTCGATCGCGTCGGGATGCGCCGCGGCAGCCACCTCCACGGTGTCGGTATCGACGATCCGCTGCGCATCGGTGACCACGGCACCGTTGATCGACGCGCCGCCATCCGCAATGACCTGTTCGGCTTCGGCGTAGGAGCATGCGCACAGCTGCGCAACGCGCCGGGTGAGGGTGAGGGGTTCGGTCATGGGGTTGGATCAGTCCGGCAAATCGGTGAGCGGTGGCGAGGGAATCAGTGCAGGCCGCGCTGATTTTTCGCGGGAGAGGTCGAGGTGGGTGAGATACAGACGCACGTCGAATTCCAGTTGATGGTAGTCGGCCGTCATGTGAATGCACAGCTGATAGAACGACTTGTCGTGGTCGCGCTCCTTCAGGTGCGCCAGTTCGTGCACGACGATCATTTCCAGAAATCGCGCCGGAGCGTCGCGGAACACGGTGGCGATGCGGATTTCGCGACTGGCTTTCAAGCGGGAGCCCTGCACGCGCGAAATCGTCGTGTGTGTTCCCAACGCGTCGCGAACCACCTGCAACTTGTTGTCGTAGATCACCTTGGCCAAAGGATCGGCCTTGCGCAGGTAGCGATCCTTGATATCGATCGCGTAGTGGAACAGCGCCTTGTCGCTGCGTACGTCGTGCGCAACGCCGTAGCGCTCTTGCAGCACGCTGCCGAGCCGATCTTTTTCAATCAGATCGCGAACGCGCGCCAAGGTCGATTCGTTGTACCCGGTCAGGTATTTGAGTGGTTGCATGCGCGAACGATACGGGAAGCGGGCCGGATGTGTCGTTCTGGCCGGCATTTTTCATGCGCGCAACCACAGGAAATCGCCGCTCGCGAAGTCCTTGCCGCCAAGCGGGGGTGCGACGACGCGACACGCGGTACCATCCACGCCCCTTTCGAATGCATGAGCAAATCCCATGAGCCTGTCAATGTACGAAGCCTCGGTTCCCGTGTTCAAGCAGTTGCTGGTCGCGCTCGATGCCAATCTGGCAAAAGCCGAGGAGCATGCAGCTGCGCGGAAAATCGAACCTGATGCGCTGCTGCACGCGCGGCTCTTCCCGGATATGTTCGCACTGATCCGCCAGGTTCAGGTGGCCTGCGATTTCGCCAAGAGCGTGCCGGCGCGACTGGCCGGCGTCGATGTGCCGACCTTCGACGACAACGAAGCGAGCTTCGGCGATCTTCGTGCGCGCATCGCGAAAACGCTGGCATTCGCCGAAAGCCTTGATGCCGCGCGTTTCGACGGCAGCGAGCAACGCGAGATCGTGTTGCGTCCTGGAACGCCGAAGGAAAAGCGTCTGGACGGCAAGGCCTATCTTCTGGCGTACGCCCTGCCTCAGTTCTTCTTCCACGTGACGACGGTGTACGCGTTGCTGCGCCACAACGGTGTCGAGATCGGCAAAAAAGACTTCATGGGCGCCTACTGACGCGCGTCCTCCAAGCTAGCGAAGGTCGGCACGCACGAGCCGGAATTCGACCACGGCCTGGCTGCCGGGAGACACAGGCACCAGCGCCGCGGTCGCGAACAGGAGCGTGCCCTTGGCGTCGCGCAGACACGCACGAAGGCCATGGCGCGCACTGGTTTCAAGGCTCGCGGCATCGTAAGGAATGTCGAAGGCAAACGGCGAACCGCGCAGGTTGGAGGCGTGTTCGGTGTTCAGCACCTTCGTCTGTTGCGGATCCGTGCCGTCTTCAATCAGTTGCACGTCCAGCGTCGCGCCGGGGGGAAGCACCAGGGATTCGAGACCGATCGCGCGAGCACGAATGCGGGTATCGACCGAATGTCCAGAGTGATCAGCCGTCGCGAGCGCATGCATCGATGTCTCGGGCCGGGTGACCGGCTGGCAGGCTGCAAGCCCGATCGTCGCGCCCGCAAAGAGCGTGCGCACCAAGCGAGAAGGAAAGGGTGGGCGGGAATTGATCGGCATACGACAATCTACACGTCGCACGCGCGTGTCGCATGCGGTGGCGCATCAAGGACCTGCGATCGTGCCGGGGTCGTGATGAGCCCGCGTCGATTCCAGCGGGTTTTCCTCCGCATCCCTTCGCGCGCCGCGCGCCCAGCCTCTAGAATGATCGCATGCGACTCAATAAACACATTGCCGACACTGGCTTCTGCTCGCGTCGCGAAGCCGATCGGCTCATTGCGGAAAAGCGCGTCACGCTCAATGGCCAACCCACCGGCATGGGCAGCCAGGTGGAGGAGGGCGACGACGTCCGCATTGATGGCAATCCGTTGCTCGCACGCCGCGCCGCCAGCGCGACGCGCAAGCATGTCTACATCGCGTTGAACAAGCCGATCGGCATCACCTGCACGACCGAAACAGGGGTCGACGGCAACATCGTCGATTTCGTCGACCATCGCGAACGGATCTTTCCGGTCGGTCGGCTCGACAAGGACTCGGAAGGTCTGATCCTGCTGACCAGCAACGGCGACATCGTCAACGAGATCCTGCGCTCGGAGAATCGCCACGAAAAGGAATATCTCGTCGGCGTCAACAAACCGGTCACGCCTCAATTCCTCGCGGGCATGTCGCGCGGCGTGCGCGTCCACCACGAGATGACCAAGCCGTGCAGGGCGACGCGACTCGCGAAATTCGGGTTCCGCATCGTGCTCACGCAGGGACTCAACCGGCAGATCCGCCTGATGGCCGATGCCTTCGGTTACCGCGTCACGCAGCTGCGCCGCATCCGGATCGTCAATATCAAGATCGGCGTGCTCAAGGTCGGGCAGTGGCGCAATCTCACGGATATGGAATTGCGCGGACTGCTGCCCGATCGCACGGACTGGTAAGTATCGTTTGCCTTGATTGCGCGCGCGGTTGAACGGACCGGGATTGCCGGCTGGTGTGGGTGATCGGGCGGTTCTTGCATCATCGTTGCGGCTCCGTCAGTGTCCGCATTCGACTGAGCAAGGAGTGACGCAATGCCCATCCGATCCAGGGTCATCGCACGTGGAAGATCGCCAATGACTCGCCTCCCGGCGGCCGTCGCTTGCGTGTTCTTCTCGGCCGCAGTGGCGGCGAAGCCGGCCGCCGACGACGCTGCGTTCCGCGCGTTGTACAAGCAACTGGTCGAGATCAACACCACGCTCTCGGTCGGCAGTTGCACCGAGGCTGCGAAGGCAATGCAGGCGCGGCTCATCGCGGGGGGATTCGCCGAGGCCGACGCGACGGTCCTCGTGCCGGCCGATCGTCCGAAGGACGGCAATCTGATTGCGACTCTCGAAGGGGCGGACGCGAACGCGTCACCGATCCTGTTGCTGGCGCACTTCGACGTGGTCGAGGCGAAGCGCGCCGACTGGAAGCGTGATCCGTTCAAGCTCACCGAAGAAGGGGGCTTTTTCTACGCGCGCGGCGCGAGCGACGACAAGGCGATGGCCGCGGTGTTCACCGACACGCTCATCCGCTATCGCAAGGAAGGGTTCAAACCACGTCGCACGCTGCGGCTGGCGCTGACCTGCGGCGAGGAAACATCGGACACGTTCGACGGCGTGTCGTGGCTGATCGGGAAACATCCCAACCTCATGAAAGCCGCGTTCGCATTGAATGAAGGTGCGGGCGGCGAACTGGATGCGCAGGGCAGGGCGGTCGCATTGCAGATCCAGGCAGGCGAGAAGGTGTACCAGGATTTCCGCCTGGAAGTAACCGATCGCGGAGGGCACAGCTCGCGTCCGACGCGCGTGAATCCGATCTATTCGCTGAGTGCCGCGCTCGGGCGGATTGGCGCGTTTCAGTTCCCGATCGCGCTCAATGACGCGACGCGTGCGTATTTCAAGGGGCAGCTGGAACTCGCCCCGACTGACGTGGCCGAAGACATCAAGGGAGTCCTGCGCGATCCTCCCGATGGTGCAGCGGCAGACCGGCTGTGGACTCTCAATCCGGCGTGGAATGGAATGTTGCGAACGACCTGTGTTGCAACGATGGTCGATGCAGGTCATGCGCCCAATGCATTGCCGCAGCGCGCGGGTGCCAACGTCAATTGCCGCATCCTGCCCGGAACTCCGCTCGCGGCCGTGAAGGAGACGCTCGCGCGTCTCGCCGACGACCCGACGATCTCCATCAAGGCGATCGGCGAGCCGAGTCCGACCGGCAACGTGCCCACACTCGGACCGGAAATGATGGAACCGCTGCGCAAGGTCGCCGAAGCAATCTGGCCGGGCGTTGCGATCGTTCCGACGATGTCGACCGGTGCAACCGACGGACGTTTCCTCAATGCGTTCGGCACGCCGACGTACGGCTTGTCGGGCATGTTCCACGACGCCGAAGGCAGTCACGCACACGGGCTCGACGAACGCATCCGGGTGCGCTCGTTGCTCGACGGAAGAACGTTTCTGTACGAAGTCGTGAAGCTCTACGCGAACGCGGTCGACTGACCGACCCGAGCAATCAACAATTCGCTTCGCCGGCACGCTGGAGCGCCGGCCAGCGGCATTGGCGGCGATGGCCATCACCATCACCGCGTGCGCAGGGGCGGCGGACCGGCGCAAACGCCGCCGCGAGAGCGGGTGCCGACGCTTCTGCGACACAGCAACGAAACAAAAAAAAGGCCCGGGCATCGCGAACGACGCCCGGGCCGATGTTTCAAGCAGTGGCTCTTATTCGAAACCGTTCGCGAAGATCACGTCGCTGACCACGGTGGTCGCCGCAGCGGCGTTGATGAAACCGTAGCCGTCAACGCGCGAGTAGCCATGGCCGATCGCGTTCTTGATCGTGCCGGTGAACGTGCCGCCGCCGTCGGTGGTTCCCGTGAACGTCATGCCGTCGGTCACCACCGCTCCACGCGGCAGGAACACGCCGCCGCCCCACAAATCGGCGAGCGGAGAGATCGATGTCGCACCGGGTCCGATCACCGTGCCATTGCCGGTTGCCGCGTTGTGTTGCGAACCACGACCCACCGTGAAGCGCATCTCCTTGCCGGCACTGAATGCGCCGGACGTGAAGCCGATCGTCATCGACCAGAATTGCGAGGTGCCATTCGACGGCGCCGGAGCCAGGTTGGCAAATCCCGTGTAGGGAGCAGCATTCTGCGGCTGGGTGATGTCCCCGGCCGTCAAGCCAACCAGCGATCCCAGCGTGAATGCCTTGGCGGCGGGCTGAAATACGAGGCCCGGATAGTCGTTCTCGAAGTAGGTCAGCGTTGCGGGGCTCGACCCTGCGTCGTCGATGTAGCCGCTGTTGCCGCCGGTCACGTTGCCCGCAGTGGTTGCCGTGCCCGCCGGATTGAACGTGAGGCTGGTGATCGACCCCGTTCCGGTAAACGACACCGCGATCGAGTTCGGATCGTTCAGGCCCGTGGCCGTGTTCGAGTCGCCGTCGCTGTTGACCGTGATGGTGACCGTCCCGCCATCACTGGTCGTTGCGACGCCGCTCGCGGAGGACGGATCGAGATCATGCGGGAACGCACTCTGCTGCAGGATCGTTGTCATCTCCGTCGGCGTGACCGAACCCGGCCCACCACGCGACTGCAATACCAGTGCCGCGATGGCTGCGGCGTGGGGCGCGGCTGCGCTTGTGCCGGAGAAGTTCGGGTTGCTGTCGAGATCGCCGGTTGAATCGCCGCCGAACGCGGATGTATTCGCAGCGTCGGCTGCCGCGACACGTGGCTGTTGGCGGACGTCCGGCACAGCCAGGCGGTTCGAGTCGCTGTCGAACAGGATGGTTGCAGGGCCCGGCGAGGTGTAGGTCTCCGGCTGATTTGCACGGAATACGCTGAACGCCGCAGTGCCGTTGCAACCCTTGGCCGTCGCGTGGCCTTTCGTGGTCACCGCGTTGTACGTGAAGTACTCGGCCGGTCCGATGCCGCCGGCTCCGTTTCCGCGCACCGACCAGCGCACGCGTGTCGGCAACTGGGTAGCGGCCGGAGTGTTGGCGCGGGCGATGACAAACTGGATCTGCGTTTGTCCCGACGGCGACGCGATGCTGCCGAGCTCCACCGGGCGGTTGTTCGCGAGGTTGTTGCTGGTCAGCGAAGTGCTCGCGATATACGCACCCGTGTCCGCTCGGAACACCAGCAGGTTGAGATCAGTGGTGACACCTGCGACGCCATTGGCGGTGTTGACGGTCAACGTGAAGGAGCCGGTGGTCGTGCTGTACGGCGTGATGACGATGCGGTACTGGCCGCTGGTCGGCGGATAGAACTGGACCGTTTCGTCCGTGCCGGTGTCCTGGCTGACGATCAGCGTATTTGATGCGTCGTAAATGTTGACGATTCCATCGAAATTGCCACTGGTCGCGGTTTCCTGGATGACATAGGACGTGCCCTGCGTGAACGGCGGCAAAGCCGGCGTGGTGGTGGCATCGAAGGTCACGGACGTGACGCCACCGCCGATCGTGCCCGTGCTGGCAAAAATCTGCGGACCGAGCACGAGATCGCGCTGGTCATACGGATCGTCCCACTGCATTTCGGAAGACTGCGCGGAGGTGGGCATGTTGACCAGCTGCGCCACATCGAGTGCGCCGGTTTCGGGACTGAAATTGTGGAACCCGCCGGCGTAAAGATTCGCCGGTACCCCGGTCAGATCGATGTTGGTGCCGGCAAGCGCACTGTTGGTGTCCGACGTGTCACCCGTGCCGTTGGGCACGATGCGGAGATCGGATTCGTAGGCGTTGATGCCGATGTTGTTGCCGGCCGACGAGAAATACGAAACGCCCGCGGCCGCCACTTCATCGATCGCGCCCCCGATGATGCTTTCGCCGTAGAACGGTTCGCCGCCGTAGCTGATGTCGTCGGTGATCACGTCGGCCTTGAAGCCGTTTGCATTCGCCGGAATCCCCGAGAGCTGACGGATGCTTTCGGCGAAGCCCACCTCGCCGAGTGAACCGCTTGCAAAGCCCAGGCGTGCACGCGGCGCCATCTTGTGCAGGATCTCGACCATGCCACGCCCTTCATCCGTCGCGCCGGCAGGTCCCTCGACGAGCACAAAAACCGGTTCGGTATTGAGCGGGTGGCTGGCAGACCCCGGCAGGTCGAATGACGCGACGCCGTCCGCTGCGTGGGGTCCTGCAGCGCGTGTGTCGTAACTGTCGGACATCGCGGCGATCGTGATGCCGGCACCGTCCCAGTTCACCGGAGCGTCGTGGTTGTAGAACTGGTTGATCTCGTCGACGCGATGCTGGATCACGCCCTGATCGAACGTGCTGCCGAGCTTGAACAGGGTTTCGCCGGGAGCAACCTGCGGATTCGGGCCAGCGCTGGTCGGCGGCGACGCGACGGTCCCGGTGTCGACATGGACCGAGTCGAGTTCGGGCTGCAACGCAAGGAAGACCGATTTCACGCCTTTTGCCTGCGCAAGAATCTGCACATCGGCCACCGTGACATAGGCTTCGATGATGCCGGCGTGGCGATACTTCGCATCGACGGCGGAAATTGTCATGCCGGGAACGGAGGCCACGAGCGCATCGCGCACCGTCGCGACCGGCACGCGGCCGTTGAGCACGATGTCGACCAGCACGCGACCGGTGGCAGCGTCCTTGATCGCGCGGGCTGCATAGTCCGCCGCGGCTTGCGTCGCGTAGCCATTGAAGAGCGGTCCGATCGCGCCGCCTGAACGGAGCGCGACATCGCTTTGAACCAGTTTGTCGAGCCCGTAGCCGAGATTCTGTGGAACGGGTTGCCGTGCGAACAGCGGCGTGGCGAACAGCGCAGCGGCAATGCCGACTGCGAGTACGCCGCCATTGATGTGTCGAGTGTTGTGGAGCATTGGATTTTCCCGGAAGAAGCAACTGTGAAAGGAAATCCCCGACGGAGATTCCTCACCCTGACCCGATGGAGACGCGGTCGTGGAAAAGCCAATACGCCCACGATGCGTGTCAACTACGGGAACCCTGTTCATTCACGACTGCGGACATGAACCGTTGGCCGAACGATCCGTCCGCTTTGGAGCAGCTTATTAGCACACTGACCATCGGTCAGATACGTCCGCCTGCGGTCGCCGGATGCACGATGGACCTGCGCCTTCCGTCCGCGACGTCAATCGGTCGCACAAAGCCTCGAACGGGCCCACCGGAATATCCCGGCAGCGGAATCGGTCAGTCGGCCATCGCGGCGTTGTGATACACGTCCTGCACGTCGTCCAGCTCATCGAGCCAGTCGAGCAGATCGCGGAGTGTTTCCTCCACATCGCCACTGACTGCAACGCGGTTTTCCGGACGCATCACGACATCCGCGCTCACTGCGGTGAAGCCCGCGTCACCCAGTGCCTTCTTCACCGTTTCGAAGTGGTCCGGCGCGCACAGCACGGTGCTGCGTGTTCCTTCCGTCTGCACGTCATCTGCGCCTGCATCGAGCGCGGTTTCCAGCACCTTGTCCTCGGCTCCGGCGGCCGCGGTGTCGACGACGATTTCGCCGAGCCGGTGGAACTGGAAGGCGACCGATCCGGTGGTGCCGAGATTGCCACCGTGCTTGGACAGCGCATGCCGCACATCGGAGACCGTTCGTGTCGGGTTGTCGGTCATCGAATCAATGATGATCGCGACGCCGGAAGGACCGTAGCCCTCGTAGCGCAGCTCCTGCATGTTGTCGGCGCCTTCGGCACCCGACCCGCGCTTCACCGCGCGCTCGATCGTGTCCTTCGTCATGTTCGCCGACAGCGCCTTGTCGATGCCCATGCGCAGCCGCGCATTGGTCGCAGGATCGCCGCCGGTGCGCGATGCGATCGTGATCTCGCGGATCAGTTTGGTGAAGACCTTGCCGCGACGTGCGTCCTCGGCGTTCTTCCGGTTTTCGATGCTCGGGCCTCTGCCCATGGGAATTCCTGGCGTTCTGCGGGGTGCGGGCGACCCGTTGGCCGTCCATGCCGGCATTCTACGATTGCGCGACGTTGCCGTCTCGCGCCCGCCCCGATCGTCGACGCCGGTGCTGCGAAATGGCCGGTGCCGCTCAAGCAGGCGCAGTGTCGGCCAACGGGTTCCTAAAGACGGCAGCCGGTCGGTACCGGGGTGATGCGCGAGAGCTCCAGCGTTCCGCTCAGTCCCGTGTTCTCCCCGGCAGTGAACGTGTAGCTCATCGTCGCGCTGCTGCAGCTATGGAAATCGATTCGCGTTGTTCCAACAGGGAGCGTCGTGGTGGCCGCGGGCCGATCGAATACCCCGCCCGTCGTTTGGTAGATGCCGACATCGTTCCAGGTGGACGCGCTGGGCGACGCCGCCGCCTGCAGCGTGTACCAGTGCTGGCCGGCAGCGCGATCCGTCGGTGAGCCGTCGTGCAGATACGTGTACCAGCCTGCGAACAGCAGGTTTTGCGCACCCGACGGACCAATGTCGAAGACCAGCCCTTGCCCGCTGTTGCGCGTGTCGGCCCACGTCCCGCCAAGCAGGTAGTTGTCTGCCGTGTGTGAAACGCCACCGGAGGGCGAGCACGTCACATTCGGCAGCAAGCGCACGATGGGAATGGTCGCATCGGGTCGACTGAGATTGTCGAAGTGGTAGTCGAGCGTGCCGTGCGCGCAATCGCTGAACCGCATCGTCATTGCACCGACGGGCACGGTCGAGGTGGCCTGTGCACTGTTGAACAGACCACCGACCGTTTCGTAGATCGGAAGAGAGGCCGAAGCGCCGCTGCCGACGTAGCCCTGAGTGGTGTACCAGCGCTGTCCGCCAGGCGCGGTGAGGTCATACGTGTACCAACCGGAGAACACCAGTGCGGAACCCGCGCCGGCAGCCTCGGGGGAGACCTCCATCACGAATCCCTGGCCGTCCGTTTCCGGATTCGCCCACGTTCCGCTGAGACCTCGCTGGACCAGATTGACGGCGACTGATTGCGGCACGCTCCACTGTGCGAGCAGGTTGCCGATGTGGATCGATCCGAGACCCGTTGCCAGGTCGAACCCGGTATCGAGCGAAAAACCCTGCAACCCTCCGGCCAGTCCGGTCGGGCCAGCCGTGCTGTTGTTGCACAGGCTCGGAATCGCCAGCGAACATTCCGTGACGCCGCTGCTCGCAGGAGTTGCATCGTGGAAGACGCGATTGGCGGGATTGGCTGCCAGTGCATACAGGCGTGGATTGAGATTGCCCTGAGGGCTACCGACCTTCTGGTTCAGTCGCGCTGCAATGCCCGCCATGCTCGGGGCGCTCGCAGAAGTGCCGGCTGACACGAGAAAATTGAAACCGCCTCCGGACACTGCGCACGACCCGTTGCCTGCAGCGAAACAGACGAAATATCCATCGTGCGCCGCGGCGGAAAACGAGACATCCGGCGTGTAGCGTCCGGCGTTCCCCGGAACACCGGGGCCTACTTGCCACGCCGGTTTTGCGATGTAGAGGCTGACGCCGCCGCCGGTACCGCCAAGCTGGGCCACGCCGCTGGCGTCGAGAGGCTCGTTCCAGGCGCCTTCCGGAATGTAGCCGATCGCCGACCCGTAATTCGCGTCTGAAGTCTGCGACCACCACAACGCTGGTTGCGCCGTGTCGGCAAATTGCGTTCCGCCGACGCAGGTCACGTGGCCCGACGAACACAGCGCATTCGTTCCGGCGGTCTGCACGGCAGGGGGCGCTGCGAGATGATCGGCGCAGCCCGCGGCGCCTGCGTCGCCCGATGCCACGAACACCGAGATCCCTTCCGCTGCCGCCTGCGCAAACAGGTCGTCGAGGTAATGCACCACTGCTGCACCGTTGTCGGATTCACATCCGAGATAACTGATGCTGAGAATGTTCGCGGGCGGAGGCGTGGTGTCGATGACGTATTCGATCGCGTCCTGGATTCCGCTCGCGGTGGGGCTGTCATCGGCGACGATGAGCTTGATTGCGGCTCCAGGAGCCGTTCCGCCGGCGCGCTCGACATCGAGGGTCGCTTCCGATTGATCGGAGAGGGCGTCGTCCGGATTGGAACAACTCGGTGTTCCCGTCGCACTGCACGTCGAGGCCGGAGCCCCCGGATCCGCGCTGCCCGGGGGAATGATCACCGTCGGCACACTTGCGCCAAGACCGCTCAGCGTTCGGAAGTTGGCGATGTCCGGTTCATACACGCGGGTGCGCGCCACGATGGCGATGCTCTGTCCTGTTCCTGTCATGGTCGGCACGGCATTCGCACCGTAGATCGTCGCGAAGTCGGCCGGGAAAAGGAAGTTTTCGCACGGTGTGCTGCGGCAGTCGGTCAACGCCGGTCGCGGCGACGATGGTCCGGTCAACGCGGCCTTCGGTGCGCTGATTCGCTGCAGCGGACGGAACGAGGGGCGACCGAGACCGGTGATCGTGCGAACCACTGTCGAGAGTGCCGCGGGAATCGATGGGTCTTCGATCGATGAAATGCGTTTCTCGGCGCCTTTTTGCAGATAGTGCAACGGCGCCTGGAACGCGTCGGCGACCGTTGCCGCGGTTCCGCTGAAACGGATGCGCGTGCGACTCGCATTGACATCACCGACCGTGAAGCCATGCGTGGTCAGCCAACTGGAAAGTGTGTCGATGTCCTCTTGCGCGGGACCGAAGCGTTCGCCGATCTCGGTGGCGGTCAACCAGTGCTGAAAGTGAGGCGATTGCGGATCCTGCTGATCGCGAAGCAGCTGCTCGAACGCACGTTGACGCGCTTCGGGGCGCAGCAGCGACAACGCCATCCGGGTCATCGGAAGCGCCGCGGGGACGGCCCCCGAATCGCTCGCATCAGCGGCCCAGCGCGCGCGTGTTTCCGCGAGGATCACGCGATCGCCGTCGTCGACCGGACGGACAATCATTCGTGTTGGCGCACTCGCGGCGTGGGAAAGAGGCGGCAGTGCCAACGCCATCAACACAGCGAGGGTGCCGGACACGCGGATGAGCAGGGGAAGGCAGTTCGATGTCGGCATGGCAAGGGTTCGTGTGGACGATCGGTGATGGTACGACTTCGCAGTGCGGGCCGACACGACGGTGCGGATTGTTCGTCCGCACCAACAAACTCGTCCCATTCCCGGAGCGTTGTTCAGGATGCGAGCGTCATTGCACGTGCGACGACGCGGTGATCGCCAGTCTGATCGCCGCGTCCGGCGCGGTGTCATCGAAGCGCACACTGTTGCCAACCGCGATCACGCCAAGCCGGCGCCAGAGTTCATCGAGATCGATCGGCATTGCCGTATCGGCCATCCGAGCGTAAAGCGTCTCCAGCACGCGGTGGTCGCCAGCAGCGCGATCTCCCGTATTCATCACCCTGGTCACGGACCAATCGTGTTCGATCTGTCCGCCCGCTGCGATGACACCACGCAGCGCATCGCGCAAGCCGCTTTGGTTGCCGCTGGCGCGACGGAGTTCCACATCGGCCAGCAGGCAGAACAACGCGCCTCCCCAGTAGGTGCGGCCCCACGTCGGCGTGCGGTCGAGTCCGCGATCGCCGTCTGCGGGCAAGCCTTTCGGCATTCCATGCAGCATGTCCGACCAGACCTGGTCGACCGACAGTTGCCCCAACTGCGCGCGCGCGATCGGCTCGACATAGGTTGCGATTCCTTCTTCCAGCCAATGGCTGTCGCGCGGAACGCTGGGCACAGCCAGATGCACCATCTCGTGCGTCATCATCCAGTCGTGTTGCAGGTCGCTGCGCGTCGCGTCGCGACCGAGGCGAATCTCGCTGTAGGGTCGGTCACCGGTGTCCCGATCGGGCCAGGTCGTGCCGCCTCGCACGCCGGTGCCTGCGATCGCTTCGAGCACGATGTGCACGTGCGCGACCGGATATCGCCCAAAGTAATGGGCGACGGCCGTCGCGGCCTGCACCGTCCATTCGCAGATTGCCGGAACGCCCACCGAGAATGCGTCGCGGTCGAAGGACAACTCGATGATCGATGTTCCGAAGTGGATGGGTTGACCGGCAACGCACTCGCCGAGCGGCTGGGCGCCATCCGCGGTCGGCATGGTCTGTGGCATGGCAGCGGCCACATCCGCCGACCCAACCGCCGCACCGGCCAGCAACGCGCACATCGACGTGGAAAATGCTCTGCTGTTCATCGATTGTCCGATGCGGGCGATTGATGTACGACCACGGTTTGCGCGCATCGGTTCCGCACGTCAACGCGGCGTGCTGGTGATCTCCGAGATCCTGTCCACCGCGACGGCGATGTCGGTCGCTGCATACACCGGCGGCGAACACGCGTTGCCGGTGCAGACGAACGCGGCGGGTCGTGAAAGCCTGGGGTAGACGACATCCGGATTGGGTAACGGTCCTTCGCGCGGATCCCACAGATCGATGCGACGGTACAGTGCCGGGTAGGCGAGGGCAGCCGCATGCATCGCAGCGACGGTTGCATTGTCGCGTGCTCCAACGACTGCGACGTGCAAAGGTTCGCTTGCGCGTTCGCGGTCGAGCAGCAGCAGGGACGGCTGGTATCGCTGCGGGTTTGCTTCGCCCCAGGCGAACGCAAAGCGAGCGGCGTGTTCACTGGTGCGACGATCGCGCGGGTTGGCCGTCGAGCGCCAGGCGAGATTCGCGACACGGGCCAGTTCGATGTTCTCGTCCTGCTGGCGCAGCGGCTGGGCAAGTGCGCCCACTGCGTTTTTCGCCAGCGGGCTACTGAGGTACCCGGCGTCGGGTGAATGCAGCCGTGCCTCGATGAAGCCGAGTGTCGCTTCCGCGTGTGTCAGCCATTCCCTCTCGCCCGTCGATCGGTAGAGCGCGAGAAGCGCGCCGGCCATTGCGACGTTGTCGGCGAGATAGGGGCCCGCCACGTCGCGCTCGTCGTGGCGGAATCCACCGCCCGCGATGCGACGGTGATCGAGGATCCATCGGGTTGCACGTCTCGCAACCTCCAGTGCGTACGAGTCGCCGAGACTGTCGTGCACCTGGCACAGGGCCGCGATCGCCCACGCGTTTTCGCGCGTGTAGACGTGCGTGTCGATGCGTGGCATGCCGAGAGCCCGCCGCCCGGAGTCGTCGAGCGCGAAGTACGCATGTCCGTCGACGGTGGCGCTGAGGTCGGCATCCTGGCTCACGTAGAAGGCGCCCTGTGGAGAAATCAGGAACGTCGTCAGGTATCGCTCGATTGCGTGCGCCGCGTCCAGATAGCGCGGATCCTTCCACCTCGCATACGCGAGCGCGTAAAGGCGCAGGTCGTCGGCCTGGAATGACATGATCTTCTCGAAGTGCGGATCGTGCCATCCTGGTCCAATCGAATACTGGTAGACGCCGCCCCACACCGGATCGATCAGGTGCAGGTTCGCATCGAGCGTTTGCCGCGCCATCGATTCGGCGCCGTTGTCGCGCCCGTGGGCGTCTTCGAGCGTCCATTCGATCGACGCGACATCGAGGTAGCGCTGTCCGTCGCCCCAGCCCGCGTGCGGCTTGTCGAACAAGGCGTGGACGTCCGACATCCGCCGCGTGCGGCTTGCCGCGTCAAGAGCCGCCGTGTCCTGAGCGACGATAGCTGCGGCATCGACGACCGACGGGCCGGGCGACGGATCAGCCACGATTGCGTCGAGCAGCGCGACGAACCGCTGCGGTTCGATGAACCCACGACGCTTGACGATCTCGCTGCCGTCTTCGGCGAACACGATGGTCGCGGGCCAGCCCCAGTCGCCATAGCGCGCGGCAAAATCCGGGTTCGCGTCCTGGTCGAGTTTGAGCAGCACGAAATGGTTTCCGATGGCCTGCTGCTCTTTCTCGTTGCCGTAGGTGTCGCGGTCCATCACGTGACACCAGTGGCACCAGACGGCTTCGAGGTCGAGGATCACGAAGCGGTGTTCGCGCTTCGCCTGCGCAAATGCATCGGCTGGAGACGTGACCGGGGAAGCGACCGCCATCGACGTCCATGCGACGCACGACGACATGGCGACTGCGAGAAGGTGGGTGATCGGGATGCGCATGGACACGGCCGGGGAGTGATGGGAGATCCATCGACCACTACGCGGCAACCGGGAGTCCGGATGCGATGCACGCGAGTCGATCGTGCGCGCGCAGGCACGCCCAACCGGTACCATCGCACCGTTGCCGAAGGGGATTTTCGATGAATGCTGCAGTCACGCCGCCGCGCGCCGCCGGCTTCCGTTACTACGACCTGCTGGTCGGCGGGATGGTCGCGGTGCTTCTGTGTTCCAATCTGATTGGTCCCGCCAAGGTCTGCATCATCACGCTGCCGCTGCTCGGCGCATTGAGCTTCGGTGCCGGAAACCTCTTCTTTCCGATCAGTTACATCTTCGGCGACGTGCTGACCGAGGTGTACGGGTATGCGCGAGCGCGCCGCGCGATCTGGGCCGGATTTGGCGGGCTTCTGTTCGCCGCGTTCATGACGTGGGTCATCCTCGTGATGCCGCCCAGTCCCGGCGAGCCCTTCAACGTCGCGTTGCAACCAGCGCTGGAAGTCGTGTTCGGCGGTACCTGGCGCATCGTCGCCGCGTCGATGGTCGCGTACTGGATCGGCGACTTCGCCAATTCCTACGTGATGGCGAAGATGAAGGTGTGGACCAGAGGCCGGATGCTGTGGACGCGCACGATCGGTTCGACCGTCGTCGGCCAGGGCCTCGACAGCATCACGTTCTATCCGATCGCGTTTGCCGGAATCTGGGAAGGCGAGACGCTGCTCAAGGTCATCGCATTCAACTGGACCATGAAGGTGCTGGTCGAAGTGCTTCTGACGCCGGTGACGTACGCGGTGATCGGATTCCTCAAGCGTCGCGAGGGCGTGGACGTCTACGATGACGACACCCGCTTCACGCCTTTCAGCCTGCGTGACGACGGCGAGGTGCGGGAGTCGCGCTGATCCGCGCGACGAGGCGACGACGGTCTTTCCATTCAAGCAGGCACCAGTGCCCACGACAGCGGTCCGCGGATCTCGACGCATGAGCGCGCTCGACGGGAAACCGGCGTCGTCGCATTGCGATAGGTGAAATCGATGGCTTCCATCAGAACAAACGATTTCATCAATCGTCGCGCGTGGCACAAGCTGCGCAGGCCAATGAGGCGGAACAACCCCAGGAGGACGTCATGTCAGTCGATTCGAAGTGCCCGATGTCGGGCGGCGCGCGCAGAGCGCAGACCAATGTGCAGTGGTGGCCCAACCAGTTGAACCTGGGTCTGTTGCACCAGCATTCGTCGCTGTCCGACCCGATGGTTGAGGATTTCGACTACGCCTCGGAGTTCAAGACGCTCGATCTTGATGCGGTGGTGAAGGACCTGCATGGACTGATGACGGACTCGCAGGACTGGTGGCCGGCCGACTATGGCCACTACGGACCGCTGTTCATTCGCATGGCTTGGCACAGCGCAGGCACCTACCGGATTTCCGACGGACGCGGTGGCGCCAGCGCAGGCGAGCAGCGCTTCGCGCCGCTCAACAGTTGGCCGGACAATGGCAATCTCGACAAGGCACGTCGCCTTCTGTGGCCGATCAAGCAGAAATACGGTCGCAAGTTGTCGTGGGCGGATTTGATGATCCTCGCGGGCAACGTCGCGCTGGAGTCGATGGGATTCAAGACGTTCGGTTTCGGCGGTGGTCGCCGCGACATCTGGGAGCCGCAGAACATCGATTGGGGTGCGGAGTCGACCTGGCTTGGCGACGAGCGCTACAGCGGCGACCGCGAGCTTGCCACCCATCTCGCGGCGGTGCAGATGGGGCTGATCTACGTGAACCCGGAAGGCCCGAACGGCAAGCCGGATCCACTCGGATCCGCGCGTGACATCCGCGAAACCTTTGCGCGCATGGCGATGAACGATGAGGAGACTGTCGCACTGGTCGCCGGAGGACACACGTTCGGCAAGTGTCACGGAGCTGGCGACGCAAGCCAGGTCGGCGTGGAACCGGAAGGCGCGAACATCGAGGAACTGGGCCTTGGCTGGAAGAACAGCTTCGGCAACGGACACGGGCTGCATGCCATCACCAGTGGTCTTGAAGGCGCGTGGACTCCGCATCCGACGACGTGGGACAACGGCTATTTCGAAACGCTGTTTGGTTACGAGTGGGAGCTGACGAAGAGTCCCGCGGGTGCGCATCAATGGAAGCCGAAGGGCGACACCGGCGCGGGCACGGTACCGGATGCGCATGATCCGAATGTTCGCCATGCACCGATGATGACGACGGCAGATCTTGCACTGCGCATCGACCCCGTCTACGAGAAGATCTCGCGTCGCTTCATGGCGAACCCTGCGGAACTCGCCGACGCGTTTGCCCGCGCGTGGTTCAAGCTGACCCATCGTGACATGGGCCCGATCAATCGCTACCTCGGCCCGTTGGTGCCCCAGGAACACCTGATCTGGCAGGACCCGATTCCGGCGGTGGATCATCCGCTGATCGACGCGCAGGACATTGGCGCGTTGAAGACGCAGCTCCTCGCATTGGGACTTTCCACCTCCCAATTGGTCACCACCGCGTGGGCGTCGGCGTCGACGTTCCGTGGCAGCGACGCACGCGGTGGTGCGAACGGCGCGCGCATCCGTCTTGCTCCACAGAAGGACTGGGAGGTCAACGAGCCTGCAGAATTGTCGAAGATCCTCACGATCCTCGAAGGGATCCAGAAGTCGTTCAACGATTCGGCCTCGTCCGGGAAGAAGGTTTCACTCGCCGACCTGATTGTTCTCGGCGGCTGTGCCGCGGTCGAAGCCGCTGCGAAGAAGGCCGGCTACGACGTCACCGTGCCGTTCACGCCAGGCCGCATGGACGCAACGCTCGAGCAGACCGACGTCGATTCGTTCGCAGTGCTCGAGCCAGCCGCGGACGGATTCCGCAATCATGTCCGCAAGGGATTCGAAGACGCCGTCGTCGAACTGCTGATCGACAAGGCGAACCTGCTGAAGCTGACTGCGCCGGAGATGACGGTGCTGGTCGGCGGCCTGCGTGCCCTCGATGCGAATGCCGGACACGCGCAGCACGGTGTGTTCACCAAGCGTCCCGGAACATTGAGCACGGATTTCTTCGTCAACCTGCTCGACATGCGCACGGCGTGGCAGAAGTCCGCCGCCGACGGCACGGTGTTCGAAGGCCGCGATCGCACCAGTGGCGATCTGAAGTGGACAGCGACGATCGCCGATCTCGTCTTCGGTTCCAACTCGCAGTTGCGCGCACTCGCTGAAGTCTATGCATCGAGCGACGGCCAGGAGCCGTTCGTGAAGGACTTCGTCGAGGCGTGGGACAAGGTGATGAGTCTGGATCGCTTCGATTTGGCGTGACGAACGTCGATTGAACGTCGCGGATGGATGGAGTGGGGCCAGTCTCGAAGTGGGGCTGGCCGTTCGATCGATCGTCGTCCGCGGCGTTGGGGTCGGTCGCTCCGTCTTCCGGACGGGCGTCCGGATCCGCTTGGCACTCAGGCGTGACGAGGTGCAGCCGAGCCCTGGCCATCGACTCGGCTGGTCACTTCGACGATTCCCTGGTCCGTCGACGCAGGTCGCTCCTGCAGCGGTCCGAACACGTTTTCACGCTGTCCCAATCGCGCTCCCACTTTTTGCGCCACGCGAACGGGCGTCCACACGCCGTACAGGTCTTCGTCGGCAAGTCGGATTTCGCGATGCGCTTTTTCATCACAACGAGCCGAGGAACGTTCCGGCACTCTCGGCAATGCGTTGCCGCTCGTCTGCCGAAAACCGGTCGTGGATGCGGACCACCGGCATCATCCGTGGATTGGCGGCAAAGCGCTCGCGGTTCCGCGCGATGAAATGCCAGTACAGCGCGTTGAACGGGCATGCATCCGGGCCGGTCCGCACCTTCACGGCGTAGCGGCATGATCGGCAATAGTCGGACATGCGATGGATGTACGCGCCGCTCGCCGCGTATGGTTTCGATGCGAGGAGGCCGCCGTCGGCGAACTGGCTCATGCCGACAGTGTTCGGCAGCTCGACCCACTCGTACGCATCGCTGTAGACGCTGAGATACCACTCGTGCAACGCGTGCGGGTCGACGCCGGCCAGCAGCGCGAAGTTGCCCGTGATCATCAGGCGCTGGATGTGATGGGCG
Organism: Dokdonella sp.; assembly: GCF_039926425.1. Lineage (GTDB taxonomy): Bacteria > Pseudomonadota > Gammaproteobacteria > Xanthomonadales > Rhodanobacteraceae > Dokdonella_A. Next base: position 6,541 of record NZ_JBDSWZ010000074.1, on the reverse strand, counting down.
TAGGCGTACTCACGGGTTTGCGTGACGGTGGCGCGGACACACGCCATGTCCGTTTCGGCCGTCCAGTAGAATCCCGGCAGGGCGCGGGTGTGCGCAAACACGTTGCTGTGTTCGTAGCCGGGCATCTTGAGCCAGTAGATGCCTTGCACGTATTAGCGCCAGCCTAGAATCTGGCGAATGAATCCTTCCGCCGCATTGAGCGGGACCGCACCTGCGCGCCAGGCCGCTTCCACCCGGTTGCAGACGCGTCGCGGATCGAGCAGCCCGCAGTTGAGATACTGCGCGATGACGGCGTGGTACAGGAACGGCTCGCCAATCAGCATCGCATCCTGATAGTCGCCGAATCGCGGGAGCGCGCGTTCAACGAACGTCTCGAATGCGGCTTCCGCGTCCCGTCGGGTGACCGCGTACCCGAATGGGTGCAGGTCACCGAAATGATGGTCGAAACGGGCGGCGACCAGCGCGAGCACGTCGGTCGTGATGCCGTCGGCCACGTAGCGCGCGGGACGCGGCATGAAGAGGTCGGTCCGCGCCGGTTTTCGATTGTCGGCATCAAAATTCCACTTCCCACCCGCCGGCTGCTCACCATCCATCAGCAATCCGGTCTGGCGCCGCATGTTCCGGTAGAAATATTCCATGCGTAGCGGCGACCGTCCCTCCGTCCACGCAGCGAATGCGTCCGTCGAGCAGAAAAAACGGTCGTCGGCAAGAATCTCGACCGGCACCGCGAGAGACGTTCGCCATCGTTCGAGCATCTGCTGCACGCGCCACTCGCCCGCCGTGGTGACGAGGACACGCGTGGGCTGGAGTCGGGCGACGGCGTCGGCGACCTGTCCGGTGAAGTCGCCGCAATTGCCCGGCGCGTCGAGTGCCACATAGTCGACGGTCCAGCCCAGTCCCCGAAGCTCCACCGCGAAATGGCGCATCGCCGAAAACAGGAAGGCGATCTTCTTCTTGTGGTGTGGCACGTAGGTCGTCTCGTCACTGAGCTCCGCCATCAACACGCGATCGCGCGCCGGATCACCGGCTGCGAGGCTCGAGAGGGTCGGCGTCAACTGATCGCCAAGGACGAGGATCAGATTGCGGATCGCGGTCATCGGCAACCACCGACCGGAAACGGATGTCTGCGCCATGCGCTCACGCGAGACCTTCCTTGTGCAACAACGCAAGAATGTGTTCGCGGAATGCAAAGTAGCCCTTTGTCGCATGGGGCCAGAAGGTCGAATCCCATTGCCTCTGCAATTGCACGAGCGTGATCTGCGCGTTCGCCAGGTTCCCGCTGAGCGCGGCAAGCGCATCGGCAACCGGGCCGACCGGCGCACGCGCGGTGATGATCTGACGGACACCTGCCGCGCGTGCTGCGTCGATCAATGTCGACGCATCGAGCGTGTCCGAACGTGTCGTCGTCCTGCGGAAATGAGCGTCGCAGCGGGTCGCGGTATCGTCGCCCGCCGTTGCGGCGAACTCCCGGCTTTTGTCGCCCCACAGCAACGTTGCGTCGATCGCGACGACCACGGCGGCGACTGTCGTGCCGTCCGGCACGACCGACTCCGGATGCATGTCCTCGTGCGTGACCAGCAGGAGCGATGGCACGTTGTCTGGCGAGTTCAACGCCAGTGGGACGATTGCCGGAGGTACGACGAACGCGTCGGTGACCGCCGCCGCGGCAGTCACCAGTCCGACAGGCGAGAAGCGGCCGTTGGTGCAGCGCGCGATGTTGTCGGCGGTCGCGAGATAGATCTTGCCCACGGTGTGCAGCCCGGCAACCCACCGCCACGACAACGTGTTGCTTGCGGCGTCCGCATCGAGCAGGTGACGCAGGAAGAAATCGGCGCCGAGCGTCCACGGAAGCCGCAGCGTGAAGATCCAGATTGACGCGAACCACATGCGCGCATGGTTGTGGAGATAGCCCGTTGCAACGAGTTCGCGCGCCCAGTCGTCGAAGCCGTCGATTCCCGTTGCGCCGCGTTCGGCGGCGTCGAGCGTACGCGCATCGTGCGCGCCCAGACGCTGCCGTTCGCGTTCATCGAGGAACCGGGTCCAGACTGCCGGACGCATGTCCAGCCACCCCTTCCAGTAGGTTCGCCACAGGACTTCCTGCACGAATTTCCCGCTTGCTGCGGCGCCATGCAAGCGGAGGACCTCGGCAACCACTTCTCGTTCTGTGATCAGACGGTGGCGTAGATAGGGGGAGAGTCGGGACACTGCGCCTTCCGAATCCGGCCCATGGTCCGTGTTCCTGTCCAACGCGTAGGCTTGGCCTGCAGACGGCGCGAACTGCGCCAATCGATCGAGCGCCGCGGCACGAGTCGGAGTGAAGGATCGCATCGCACCGGGCACGGCGCCACTCTGAACCACGGCTATCCTTGCGGTCCGGCGGACACCGGTGCGTCGGGTGATTGCCGCTGCTCGACAAGTCGGCTCGCGAATGCGCGGTAGATCGGTGTCGGACATGCGAGCGTCGAGAACGCGCGAGAGAGCAGGCACACGGCCATGATCGGAAGGATCAGGCTCTGATTGGCGGTGAGCTCCAGGGAGATCACCGCGGCAGTCAACGGCGCTTGCGTCACGCCGGCGAGAAACGCCGCCATGCCGAGCAACACGACGGCTTTTGGATCGGTGCCGCCGAGCAGGCTTGCCAGCGTATTGCCCATGCCTGCGCCGACCGCGAGCGCCGGCGAGAAAATACCGCCAGGAATGCCGGCCCAGTAGGACAGCGTGTTCGCCGCGAGTTTCAGCAGGCCAAAGGTCGCCGCTTGATCGTGGGTCGCCTGCACGAGCGCGTGCGCCTGCGCGTATCCGGTTCCGTAGATCGCGCTACCGCTGAACACGCCGAGGACGGCGAGTGTCAGTCCGCACGCTGCCGCGAAGCGGATCGGAGCGCGTTGGCGAAGAGTCGCGATGCGACCGAGGACGCCGCTCTCGTCGAGCAGGATCAAGCGCGCGAAGAGTCCACCGCCGATGCCTCCGCAGACACCGCACAGTGCGACAGCAAGCCAGCCCTGGCCGAGCGGCAGGATCGCGTCGACCTTGCCGAAGTAGGCGTAGTTGCCCGACACGCCGAGAGAGACGACGCCGGCAAAGATGACCGCCGTCAGCACGATTCCGCTGAAGCGGTGTTCGTAGGTACCGGCGAGTTCCTCGATCGCGAAAACGACGCCAGCCAGGGGCGTGTTGAAGGCTGCCGCGATGCCTGCGCCGCCACCGGCGAGGATGAATCGCGAAAGGATCTTCGGGTCGGTGTAGCCGAAGCGCCGGCCGAGCCAGAGCATCAGCCCGGCGCCGACGTGCACGGTGGGTCCCTCGCGCCCGATCGACGCGCCGCCGGCCAGCGCAACGAGCGTCAGCAGCATCTTGCCCGCCGCGACCGGAAGGGACAGAAGCCGCGCGCGGAAGCCCGTGTCTTCCACCTCGATCGCCGCGATGACCTGCGGAATGCCGCTGCCGCGCGTCGACTTGAGCGCACCGAGGGTCAGCCAGGCGAGGCCGGCGAAAACGGCCGGAGTGAGCAGCAGCGGCAACCACGGCGAGATCGCAACGACCCGTTCGAAACCGGCGAACGCAAGATCGCTTCCACGCGCAAACACGATCGCGGCGACACCGACGAGAATGCCGCCGCTCCACAACGCAATGCGTCGCTTCCACTGCGCGGGCGCGAACAGCTCGTTGTGTCGCAGCGCCTTGTAGCGCGTCCACGCTGTTCGAAGTCGATCGCTTGCCATCGGTCAGTGGTGTTCGAAAGTCGTTCGGGCACGCAAGTGTCGAGCTTCGGCAGCCATCGGGCAAATGTTGTTCGAAGACGAACTCGGGCAGGGAAGATGCGTCACGCCAGGATTCGTGCACGCTGACGGGTGTTCGCGGAATGGCTTGATGCTCCGTGTGCGGATCAGGCGAGGACATCCGGTGGGCGCTATCATGGGACATGCGCTGCCGCACGGTCTGCTGTCGGGTCCATCCCATTGAATGAAATCGCGGCAATCCTGATTGCGGTGACTGCCGCATGTGCGTGGATCAACGAGCGCTGGCTCAAGTTGCCGATGGCGGTCGGCATCTTCGCGCTATCGCTGCTTGTATCCGTGACCATGCTTGGCGCCATCCATGTTGGTTTCGGGGCGCTTCCGGATGCCGCCGCAAAACAACTGGCGTCGATCGACTTCAGCGTGTTGCTGCTGCAGGGCATGCTCTCGTTCCTGCTGTTTGCCGGTGCTCTGCACGTCGACGCGCATGCGCTTCGCTCGTTTCGCTGGCAAGTCGGCTTCCTTGCGCTGGTGGGGACGTTGGCAACCGCCTTCATCATCGGCATCGCAACGTACTTCTCCCTCCGCTGGGCGGGGTTCGAGCTGTCCCTTCCGATGTCGCTGGTGTTCGGTGCCCTGATCGCTCCCACCGATCCGGTGGCGGTGATCGGCGCCCTCAAATCCGCAAAGGCTCCGCACGAGCTGGAGACGACGATCGCGGCGGAATCGCTGTTCAATGACGGCGTCGGCGTGGTGCTCTTCGCGATCTTTTCGGAGCTTGCCCTCAACGGAACGACACCTTCGCCCGTGTCCTTGAGCGTATTCGCGGTTCGCGAAGTGGTGGGTGGATTGGCACTCGGCGGCGCAGTCGGCGCCATCGCGTTCTACGCATTGAGGGCTGTCGACAATTACGAAGTCGAAATCCTCGTGACGCTCGCGGCTGTGATGGGCGGATATGCGTTGGCGACCCCATTGGGTGTTTCGGGCCCTCTCGCGATGGTGATCGTCGGACTGATCGTCGGAAACAAGGGGCGCGAACTGGCGATGTCGCAGCAGACACGCGTCGAGCTGGATCGGTTCTGGGCGCTGGTCGACACCGTTCTCAATTCGCTGCTGTTCGTCCTGATCGGACTCGAGGCGCTGGTGATGGATCTTCCGCTGCGGGCCATTCCGATCGCGCTGGCGGTGGTCGTTCTGTCACTCGCTGCGCGGTCGCTCACGGTCGGCCTCCCGGTCGCTCTGCTTCCACGCTGGTTCCGGTTGCCCAAAGGGTCATCGAAAGTTCTCGTGTGGGCCGGCCTTCGCGGTGGAATCTCGGTCGCCCTCGCGCTCTCGCTGCCGAAAAGTCCCGAGCGCGATCTCGTCGTGCTGTTGACCTACACGGTGGTGCTGTTCTCGGTGCTGATGCAGGGACTGACGATCGGCCGTCTCACTCGACGCTGGCTCGGCAACGCGTGCGGGCCAGCGGATGTCAACGAACCGACAGGAAACGCCTGATGCTTGCAAGACTGCAGAAATGGTCCGGCCTGTTGCGCGACGCGTTCTGGCTGGTGCCGGCCGGAATGGTCGTCGCGGGCATCGGCCTCGCACTGCTGCTCGTATGGATTGATCGGGCGGATCTTCTCCCGCAATCGTTGCTTGCCAGCAACTGGCTCTACAACGGCGGCGGGACTGGCGCGCGAACCTTGCTCGGTGCGGTTGCCTCATCGACGATTGGCGTCGCCGGTACGGTGTTCTCGATCACCATCGCGGCGCTGTCGCTGGCGGCGGGGCAGATGGGTCCACGACTCCTGCGCAATTTCACGCGTGATCGCGGCAACCAGGTCGCGTTGGGCGCGTTTCTCGCGACCTTCAGCTACGCGTTGATGGTGTTGCGCAGCGTCCGTACGCAGGAGGAGGGCGCGTTCACGCCGCACCTGTCGATGACGGTGGCGATCCTCCTCGCGTTCTTCTGCGTCGCGACACTGGTCTATTTCGTCGGTCACATGGCGAGCCGGATCAACGTCGATGTGGTGATCGACCTTGTCAGCGAGGACGTGCGCGAAGCGGTCAAGCGGCTCGAACCAAAAGACCGGGAGCAGGCATCGGTGGATTGTTCTGCGGTCTTCGGGCCGGATGCGCTGATCGTGAACGACAAGCGCAGGGGCTATCTGCTGCATGTCGATGAAGAAGGTCTGGCGGATTGGGCCTCCGAGCGGAAGACGACGATCCGGCTGCTGCTTCGACCGGGCGAATATCTGTTTCCGGGTGTCGCGATCGCACTCGCGAGCCCACCGGTCGACGACGTCGACGACATCACCCGCCAGTCGACCTCATTCGGAACGCAGCGCGGAAGCTCGGAGGATCTCGAGTTCATCGTTCGTCAGCTTGTCGAAGTGGCCGTGCGTGCGCTCTCACCCGGCATCAACGATCCACACACCGCAATCAGTGTGCTCGATCGACTCGGCACCGCGCTGTGCGATCTGGTCGAGCATGCGCTGCCGCGGTCGACCTACGACCGCGAAGGCCGATGTGTGCTCGTCATCCGGACGCTTTCCTACGACGGACTGACCGACACGATGTTCCACATGATCCGCCAGAGCGCAGCCGGAAGCGCCGCGGTGCTGATCCGCATCCTCGACGTGCTGGCAAACGTCGTGACGGTAGAGCTCGATCACGATCGGCAGGCCACCCTCGCTCGCCACGCGGCGCTGATCATGGGCGATGCGGAACGCAGCATCGGTTCGATCGGAGATCTGGCCGATGTGCGCATGCGATGCACGCGTTTTCATTCGGCGTTGAAGTCGGGCAGGACAGATTCCGAC
>NZ_JBDSWZ010000073.1:0-6273 GCF_039926425.1 Dokdonella sp. | reverse complement strand
GAGCCCGGCGACGCGCAGCGCCTCAGGGCCCATCGACGCGCCGCGGGCGCCGGCGCCAATGTCGGTGGGTGCGCCGATCAGGGAAATGGGAGGAAAGTTCTGCATGGGATTTTCGCTCGATGGCGCTGTCTGCGCGCCGGAAGATCCGCCCATGATGGGCGAAAAGAGCGTTCACGTCACCGCGCACCGCCGCGATCCGTGCGTGCCACGCAGTCGCGCACCACCTCGAACAACCGCCCACTGCCTTCGCTTTTCGCGACGGTCGCGTCACATCCGGCGTCGAGAACCGCGCGCAAAACCTGCGCATCGCGTTCGACACTGAAACAGACCAGCGCCAGTCGCGCGAACCGCGGTTCCCGTCGCAGCGCCGCCACCACATCGACCGCAGTCTCGCCGCGCAACCAGTAGTCCACCACCACCGCATCGCAGGGCCACAGGGTCAGCCGCTGCCATACCAGGTCGGCACTGTCTTCCCGGCGGACCTCGCAACCGCACGCCTCCAGTTCGGCGCAGATGAAGGCCGACTGACCGACATCGTCCTCCACCAGCAGCACGCGTAGCGCAGTCGCCATCGCGACCGGAGCATCGTCGAGCTCCTGCGGACCACCCTCGACCAAATCCGCGAGGACGGCAGCGACCGGAGCGCGAAGGCGCTCGATCAGCGCCGCCGGCGCATCGCGCAAGGTCGTCGTCGCTGTTTCCCAACTGCGCAAAAGGCTGTCGGCCCGACATGCGTCGTCGCCCAGTTGCGCGTAACCGTAGGCGTGTGCGGAACCGCACAGCCGGTGCAGCTGCTGCTGCAGATCGGCGCGCACCGCCGCGTCGGCGGGTTTCGCGCAGCATGTCGCCCACGTCTTCGCGAGCGTCTTCTGCTTGCCGGTCAACGAGTCGGCATAACGGCGGCGCAGCCAGTCGACGTGCCTGCTGGAATCATTCATCGCACCCATCCATCCACTCGCCGGTGACGCGCATCATGCCGCCGATACTTGGGCGGCGGAGTGGTGTCACGATCTTTTACCTCGTTGCCCACGGCCGCGTGTTTCCGTGCGAATGCAGCCTGCCCTTATCCGACGGGCGCCCAAAGGAGTCGTGCCGTGAGCGAATTGACGCAACAGGTCCTCAGTCACCTGGATCCTTCCAGCATCGAAGCTATCGCCGCTCGTCTCGGCATTGATCCGGCTCAGGCGCAGGCGGCCATCCAGCAGGCCGTGCCGCTAGTGGTGGGCGGACTGGCGAAGAACGCGCAGACGGACGCGGGTGCCGATGCGCTGCATACCGCAGCGGCCGATCACGCCGGGACGGATTTCGGTTCGATCCTCGGCAGCGTGCTCGGAGGCGGTGGTGCGGGCGGATCGATCCTCGGCCACATCTTCGGCAACCGGCAGGACCAGGCCGCGCAGAACCTCGGCCAGGCGAGCGGGATCGGTTCGCACAGTGCCGGGCAGCTGATGGCGATGCTCGCACCGATCATCATGGCCGTGCTGGCCAACCGCACGCGCAGTCAGGGCCTCGGCGCCGGTGGTTTGGGGGGAATGCTCGGTCGGGAGTTGCAGAATCTTGGTCAGGGTGGGAACGGCGGCCTGCTTGCGTCCGTGCTGGATCAGGACGGCGACGGCAAGCTGGGCCTGGGAGATCTGTTGAAGGCGGGTTCGACGTTTTTCGGATCACGCAACGCCTGAATCGGCGACGTCGCATCGGACGGAACAGTCTTCGTAGGCCGGACGCGCTTTTCGCGGCCGGCGCTTTTCACGGTTCTTCGACGATAAAACGCACAGCGGGATGCACGACAAGCGCGGCCGCGTCGAACGCCCCTGGCCTACAACCGTGACCACTGCCATTGGAAGCCGAGCATGAACGTGCGATCCGGTGCGGATTCGAAATAGCGACCATTGGCGTCGTTGACGATCACCGAGCCGGCGTACTTCCGATCGAGCAGGTTGTCGATCCGAGCGAACGTGCGCATCCGCCCTGACGCCACCTCGAAGCCGTAGCCGACGTCCGCGGCCGCGACGACATACGAGGGCGCCGCGTCGGTCGCGAGATCGTTGACGTTCACGGTCGACACGTAGTCGCCCTGGACTCCGGCGCGCCAGCCGAGATCGCGGCCCCACTTGAGCGCGGCGTGCAGGTTCGTTTTCGGGATACCGGGAATGCGCGTGCCGGCGGCAACCGGCGTGTTCGGTTCGGTGCACGGAGTTCCGCTGCAGGTCAGGAACGGCGTGCGGAATGTTGCATCGATATAGGTGTAGGAGAACTGCAGGCGCCAGTCGTCGGAGAGCTGCGTCGACACTGCCGCTTCGGCACCATCGCGGCGCGCCTTCCCGATGTTCTGGTAGGTCGTGCGCCCGCCCGAGCTGGTCGCTACCGCAAGTTCGTCGGTGGTGTCTGCGCGGAACACTGCGAATGTGGCTTCGGTGCGCTGCCACGGCCGCAGCTTGGCGCCGAACTCGAGGTTGCGACTATGCGAAGGCGTCAGGTCGAACGCGAGCCCGGCGCCGCCATCGTTGCGATAGCCGAGTTCGTTGAAGGTCGGCGTTTCGAATCCCTTTCCGTACGAGGCATAGAGGTTGGCGCTGTCGGCGACTTTCCAGAGCAGGCCTGCGACCGGCGTGGTCGCGCCATAATCGACTCGACCGCTGTCGTCCGGATTCGTCGCGGTGATGTAGTGGTCGACCGAATCGAATTTGACCTGGCTGTGGCGCACGCCGGCACTCAGCGACCATGAATCGGCGAATTGCCACGTCGCCTGCGCATACTGGTCGAAGTCGCTGACGGTGTCGTCTTCATTGCGACGCAACGCGCCCTGCACGCCGAGCGTGCTGCCGATGAAATTCTCGTAGCCTTGGCGAAGCTGCGACTGGCGGTCCCATGCAATACCTGCCGCGATCTCGAACGGTCGACCGGCGAGCGCGCCTTTCCAGGTCCAGCGCACGTCGCTGCCACCATAGTCGCTGCCGAGATCCACCACGCCGCCCGAGTGCAGTGGATTGCCTTGCGTCGCGACCGGCACCGACAGGAACTGCGTGATGTCGCGCTGGCCGTAGTAGCCGAGGATGCGCAGGGAATGACCGTTGCCGAAGTCCTGGTCGAAGATCGCGCCGCCCTGATTCTGGTGCACGGTCTTGCGCGTGTTGAAGAGAATCGCCGACGCCGCGACCTGGGTCGGATCCGCATCAAACTGCGCGTGGGTCAGTCCGAGGGCATCCTGTGCTTCAGGCAGCGCCAGCGTGTTCGCAAGCAGCGTCAGCTTGCCGCCGTCGCCAATCTTGAACGAGACTTTGGCATTGCCCGATTCACGCTTCGCCCTGCTGTGATCGCGATAGCCGTCGGTCTGGAAATGTGTGACGTCGAGGTTGTAGTCGACGGGTCCGGAAACACCACGCGCATTTGCACTTGCGCGAAACGTGCCGTAGCTGGCGGCGGCAAATCCCAGATCGACGACAGGCGGATGACTGCCATCGGCGGTGAAGACCTGGATCACGCCGCCCGACGAATTGCCGTACAGCGCCGAGAATGGCCCCCGCAGCACTTCGATGCGTTCCGCCGAATCGAGGTTGAAATGCGACACCTGGCCCTGTCCGTCGGGCATCGTCGCCGGAATGCCGTCGGTGTACAGCCGCACGCCACGCACGCCGAAGGTCGAACGCGCACCGAATCCACGGATCGAGATCTGCTCGTCCTGTGCGTAATTCTGGCGATCGCGCACAAGCAGGCCGGGAATACCGCTGAGGTAATCGGACGGATTGACGCCGAGCGTGTCGGGTGTCGAGTCCATCGTGACCACGTCGATCGACGCGGGGACATCAAACGCGGGCTTTTCCGTTCGGGTCGCGGTGACGACCACGACGGGCAGATCGGTTGCCTCCGCCGACGCGTCGTCGGCGCGCGCCGTGGAAGCACCCGCCCCCGCCAGAAGAATCGCGGCGGTGGCGGGCAGCACTGTGGCAAGGACGCGGCAGCAAGGCATGTCGGCTCGGATTCAAGGGCGAGCCGGCGATGCTAAGTCATGCTCTTCGCTCCAACGCGGGTTTGCCGGTCAGATTTTCCCGAGCAACAGCAAAATCACGATAATCACTATGACCAGGCCCAAACCGCCGGATGGGTAATAGCCCCAGCCACTGCTGTACGGCCATGAGGGCAAGCCTGCAACCAGCAGGACGATGAGGATGAGAAGAATCAGGCCACCTGTGCTCATGAATTACTCCTGGTCGAGGATTGCAGCGGGAATGCACTCGTGGCGCAGCGCAAGAAGATCGGCTTCGATATCGCTGGCGCTGGCGCCAACGCCGTAGGTGCCGGCCAGCCATTCGGCTGCCACCTGGGGACTGGCTTCGGCGCGATCGAACAGGATCTCCGAATCCGCATTGGCCCACACCGTGATGTCGGAACGGTGCAACGCTTCCTGCAGCTTGATCGCGACCGCGGACAAATCGCCGCGGAGCGAGCCGGCGAGCGTCGCCTTGATGACGCGAGGCGACGTGCGCCGTGTGTTGGATGGATGTGCAAGATGCGGCATGGCGTTCCCCTCGACGAAAGACGGCAGACGATTCGGGAGCCTGTCTGACCACGGGCGCGAAGCGCTGAGACGGGTGACACGTGAACGAGGGCGGACCGTAGCGTCCGCTCACGAAACCGTTCATTAATGGAAATGGCAACGGGCGACTCTCGTTCATCTTCCATTGAGCCCGTGAGTTTTCGCTCCTTTGCGCGTGAATGCCGGTTCATCGAGCGGCGTCGACCCCTGTACGATTTTTGAAGCGGGTATGCGAAAGTCCGCAATCTGCCGACCTGCGGTGTGGTGTCCTTGAAACGTATTCCCGAAGCAAACCTGCGTCTGCTGATGCTGATGGTGAGTCTGGTGGTGATCGTCGGGGCCGGATTTCTGGTACGCCAGAATGCATCCAACGATACGGTCGAGGCCTTCCGATGGGTCGACCACACCCACCAGGTGCGATCGGCGCTGTTCGAATTGCGCGCGACGGTCAGCACCATGCACACCGCAGCGTTTGCCGCGCGGCTCAAGGGCGATGCGATCCAGTCGTCGCAAAACTACATCGACGCCAGGGATCGGATCCCGGCACTCCTCGGTCGCCTGCGCGAACTGACATCCGACAGCCCCGAGCAGCAGGAGCGCATCGGCCTGATGCGCGGACGCATCGAGCAACGGGTCGCATTGTTCGACGGTGACGAGCAGCGGGGAATCAACCCCGACAATTCGGAAATGACTGCCGAGATCGCGCGCCTTCCGATCAACGAGATTGCGGACGCCATCCTCAGCCGGGAGGAAGGATTGGTCAAGAGGCGCCAGGACGCCGCCGACGCCCAGGTGCGTACCGGCGCGTGGGTCACTGCAGTGACCGCGTTTCTGCAGATCCTGCTGCTTGGCGCGGTCATCTGGGCCTCGGAACGGCAGCTGCAGCGGCGCGTATTTGCGGAGTCGGAAACACGGACGGCGATCGGGCGGGCTCGCTTGATCGTCGAAACAGTGCGCGAACCGATCGCCGTGATCACCGGCGAGTTGCGCGTGCTGCAGGCAAACCAGGCGTTCGCCGATTTCTACCAGCTGGAACGACCGATCCTTGGCAGTCTTGTCGATGTTCCGGCGTGGCGCGATCCGGGGCTGCGCCAGCGGCTGAAGGACGTGGTGACGATGCGCCGCGAGCTGTGGGATTACGAGACCGAGCAGAGCACCGCGGCCGACACGGTACGGCACGTGGTGGTCAACGCGCGGCCGATGATCCTGCAGGACACCACCGAGCAGACTGCGCTGCTCACCGTCAGTGACGTGACGATGCGCAAGCGTTCGGAAGAGCAGGTGCTAGAGCTCAACCGCCAGTTGTCAGGCAAGGTCGCGCAGGTGACCGAGGTCAACCGCGAGCTGGAAGCGTTTTCCTATTCCGTTTCACACGATCTGCGCGCTCCACTCCGTCACATCGCCGGCTTCTCCGACAAGCTGCGTACGCAGCTGGTGAAGGACGGCGACGACAAGATGCGCCACTACTGCGAGGTCATCTCCGAATCCGCGCGGCGCATGTCGACCCTGATCGAAGACCTGCTGAGCTATTCGCGCCTCGGACGCAACGCGTTGCGCCTGCAGGCAGTCGACATGCAGTCTCTGGTGGACGAAGTGCGCTCGACACTGATGTCCTCGGTCGAGAACAGGGCGATCAGATGGCGCGTTGCGCCGCTGCCGGTCGCTGTCGCCGACGCCTCGATGCTGCGACTGGTCTGGCAGAATCTGATCGACAATGCGATCAAGTACACCGCCGGGCG
>NZ_JBDSWZ010000072.1:0-19324 GCF_039926425.1 Dokdonella sp. | reverse complement strand
TGCTTCTGGTATCCGACGCATCGCGGCTGAAGCCGCTCCTGCGGGGTTCCACGCGCCGTCGCCACGCATCGCCCGCCTGCGCGATCGCGGCGAGTGCGCCGGAATCCGCGCCGAGGTCACGCGCGGTACCTCGGTCGCGCGTGCGCCATGCCTGCAATGCGGCGACGCGATGACGAAAGTCGTCGCTGCGCCCGGCATCGCCGCGCAATGGATTACGCGCTTCAACCAGTGCCACCAGATCGCACGCTTGCGCCTGCATCGATGCCGGAGCGGCCAGTATCGCGGCCGCCAGCCGCGGATGGGCGCCCAGGCCGAGCATGCGTCGTCCCTGCGCGGTGATGCGCTGGGTGTCTTCCATCGCTCCGAGCCGGCGCAGCACATCGCGCGCTTGTGCCATGGCGCCAGCTGGCGGCGGATCGAGCCAGCGCAGTGAATCGTCGCCCCACGCGGCGAGTTCGAGGGCGAGCGGCGCAAGTTCCACTTGTGCAATTTCCGGCGTGCGTTCCGCATCGAGACGGCGGCTCTGCGGCCACAGCCGATAGCACGTGCCCGGTCCGAGGCGACCGGCACGGCCGGCCCGTTGATCGGCCGAGGCTTGCGAAATACCGATCGCTTCGAGCCGCGTGAATCCGGAATTCGGATCGAAACGCGGCTCGCGTGCGAGCCCGAGATCAACCACGCTGCGCACGCCGGGAAGTGTCAGGCTCGATTCCGCGACGTTGGTGGCGAGCACCACGCGCCGCTGGCCAGGCGCGGCCGGCGCGAGTGCCGCGTGCTGGTCGGCAAGCGCGAGCTCGCCATGCAGCGGAACGATCGAAATTTGTCGTGCCGGAGACATCAATTCCTTCCCCCGCTGCGCAGGGGAAGGAATGGCGTCAGCGCGCAGCGATTCCAGCGCGCGCGCCGCGATGTCGATCTCGCGCTTGCCGGGCAGGAACACCAGCACGTCGCCGTCATTCTCCGCGAGCGCAAGCTCGACCGCGCGACGCAGGTGGAACGGCCAGCCGCGTTCGGGAAATGACTCGTTCGCGCGCGCGGGCGGGTGCGCAATGCGAACCGGGAAACTGCTCCCCTCGCTGACCAGCTGAGCGGCATCGAACCAGCGCGCGATGCGTTCGCCGTTGAGCGTCGCCGACATGATCACGAGGCGAAGGTCGGGTCGCAGGTTCGCCTGCACGTCGAGCGCCAGCGCCGCGCCAAGATCGCCGTGCAGGTGACGCTCGTGGAATTCATCGAACACGATGGCGCCGATCGTTGCGAGTTCGGGATCGTCCTGGATCATCCGCGTGAGAATGCCTTCGGTGACCACTTCGATGCGTGTGGCGGCAGACACCTTCGTTTCGAAGCGGATGCGGTAGCCGACGGTGTCGCCGACGCGCTCTCCGCGTTGCGCCGCCATGTACTCCGCCGCGGCACGCGCTGCGATACGACGCGGCTCGAGCATCAGGATCGTGCGTCCCGCAAGCCATGGCTCATCAAGCAGCGCGGGAGGAATGCGCGTGGTCTTGCCGGCGCCCGGCGGCGCTTCGAGCACGACGCGCGTGCCGTCGCGCAGCGCACGGCGCAGGTCGGGGAGGATCGCGTCGACGGGCAAAGTGGACGGAGGCATCGGCATCAAGGAAAGGCAGGACAGTTTGCGATGTTCAGTGTCCCATCCCGGTCATGCCGGTCGGTGACGCCACGATCATCGCCAAACGAAAACGGCGCGGTCGATTGCCGACCGCGCCGTCTCGTCACGTCAAACGCGTGCGCTTATTCGCAGAGCATGCCGTTCGCACTGAACAGGCGGTCGTACGTCGCAAGACCGCTGAAGCTTGGAATTGGCGCGGGCAGTTGCGCGTTCGGAGAGAACGTCACATCCAGATGGTTGCAATCCACGAGTTCGAACTTCGCGGTACCCCACGAATTCTGCACCAGCTGGTTGCCGAGGAAGTAGGTGTTGATCGTCACGCTGGTCTGGCCCACCGCAAACGCTGCATTGCCGACCAGCCACAACGAATTGCCGTTCGTGTCCTTGGTCAACAGGTCGTAAACGAGCTGGCGTACCGTCGATCCATCGCTCTGCGGCTGCTCGGTCACCTGCAGAATCAGGCCTTCGTTGCGCGGACCACCGACCCACTGCGCCGCCGAGTAGCCGTCGAAGGGCTGCAGAGCAAACGCATCGGGATACGTCGCCTGAGTCGGAGCATAGTCCGGTATCTCGATTGGCGTCACGCCCGTTCCGATGTTCGGATTGACGCCCAACACGAATGCGTCGCTGAACGTGTAGTACGACGAGCCAGTGTAGGGAAAGTTCTCGAGGACGAACGTGGTGCTGTTGTACAGCGGCGCATCGTAGGGAAATGCGGAAATCACCGTGTTCGGCTCGACCGCTGCACGCACTGGACTGATCGCAGTAGTGCCCTGAGTCGCGAGGATCTCCGGCATCGTCGGAAACACGGTGGTATCCCCTTCAAACTGCGGCAAGCGATCCAGACGTACGAGCGTCATTGCGTTCGAAAAGCCATCAGGATTGTAGGGCGTGGCACTTCCGCTGCTGCTGCAGGCGATGCGCCATACCGTCACCTGCACGGTCTCGACGTACCGCTCGTTCCGCAACTGATTCGTCGCGAACAATCCGATCGGCTTCGAGTAGATGGGTGTCGATGCTTGCCAGTTGTCAGGTAACGGATCCGCGGCGCAACTCGGCGGGTACGCGCGAAACGGATTGGCACCCGGGGTCCCCGGATACACGCTGGTCCCGACGACTTTCGGTCCCGCAGCACCGGGAGCGTTCGCACGCGCTCCAGCGCTTCGTACGTTCGCTGGGGCAGCATTGTGCGCGGCGACGCCCTCAGGCGACAGGACCGTGCGGTCGGCCGCGAATGCGGATGTGGCCACGAAGCCGGCGGCGAGCGCAAACGTCATGCAGTTCAATGTATTCATTGGTCGGGTATCCCCAGGGTATTGGCGTCAGGCATGTGAACATGCGGAGCATGCACGGCAATGGGTTAATTCGCGGTGAACCGGTTGGCATGCAGGCGTGCTGCGATCCCGCATAATCACCAGCTGCAAAACGATACGGACGGATGCAGCGCAATCCCTTGATCGACATCGGCGCCAATCTCACGCACGAATCCTTCCGTCCCGACTTCGATGCGGTGCTTGCACGTGCACGCGCGCACGGTGTCACCGAGATCGTCGTCACCGGCGCCAGCGCGGGCGGCAGTCGCGCCGCACTTGAGCTGGCCCGGGCGCATCCGGGCTTCCTTCACGCGACAGCGGGCGTCCACCCGCATCACGCGCACGAGTACGACGATGGCACAGACGCATTGCTGCGCGAACTCGTCGCAGATCCGGTTGTAAAGGCGGTTGGCGAAACCGGCCTCGACTATTTCCGCGACTACTCGCCACGCGCGGCGCAGATCACCGCGTTCGAGCGGCAATTGTCGATCGCGATCGACAGCGGCAAGCCGCTGTTCCTGCACCAGCGCGACGCGCACGCCGATTTCATCGCGTGCATGGATGCGGTGCGTGGACGCATCGGGCGCGCCGTGGTGCATTGTTTCACCGGCGAACGCGACGAACTGGTCGATTACATCGATCGCGGTTTTTTCATCGGCATTACCGGATGGATTTGCGACGAACGGCGCGGTGGACACCTGCGCGATCTCGTTCCACTGATTCCGGCGGACCGGTTGCTGATCGAAACCGACGCGCCGTATCTGTTGCCGCGCGATTTGAAGCCCAAACCGTCGCATCGGCGGAACGAACCGATGTATCTCGCGCATGTGTGTGCAGCGGTCGCCGCCGCGCGCGGCGAGACGCCAGAGCAGACGGCCGTGATCACCACCGCAAACGCGACGCTGTTCTTCGCGTTGTAGGCCGGACGACCGCAAGGTCGGCCGGCTCAAGAGCCCGGTTGCACGAAGAGCGCCGGCCGCGCCTCGCGCGCCCGCCCTACGGCGGGGCCGGTCCAAAACTGCCGGCGTCGCCGGGAAACGCGACCGGGCTGGCGAAGCCGTCCGCGGAAACGGCACTCACGCCGAAAAATCCGTCGTCGATCACCGCGTTCTTCAGCGTCAGCGTGGTTTCATCGCCGGCCGCATAGCTGCGTTGCCATTGAGGTGCTGTCGTGTCACGCCAGTGCACGCGATACGTCGCCGCAGCGGGCACGGATTTCCAGGTGACGACGGTATCGGATGTGACCGCGCCTCCGATGT
Source organism: Dokdonella sp. (assembly GCF_039926425.1). Lineage (GTDB taxonomy): Bacteria > Pseudomonadota > Gammaproteobacteria > Xanthomonadales > Rhodanobacteraceae > Dokdonella_A. The sequence continues at coordinate 15,122 of NZ_JBDSWZ010000072.1, read as the reverse complement.
CGACGCCGGACGGCGGCGCAGGCGCTTTCGCCAGCGACGCCATGGTGACCGCATTGAGCCGCGTGACTTGCGCGAGGTACGCGAAGTCGACGCCGTCGATCGTGTCGCCGTAGTGGATGCCGCCTTCGGTACGCAGGTCCTGGTGCTGGCGCGTGTAGTTCTCGTGCGCCTCGGTCACCCGCACCGCCGGGAAGCCCGCTTCGAGGAATGGCACCTGGTCTCCGCCGCGGCCGTAGCGGTCGGTTCGGTAGACCATGCGCACGGAGAAATTTCCGAGATAGGCGTCGGCCATCGCGCTCATGTAGCGTGCGATGTTGCGCGACGGCGAGTCGACTTCGCCACCGTGGTAGCGGCGGAACTTCGCCTGTTCGAGCGTTTCGTTGCTCTTGGTGCCTTCGGAAAACACGCGCACCACGGTGTTGTCGACCACGCCGTTCTGCCCGTGCGTGTTGCCGACGATGTCGTTGTTGAGATCGGTTTCGACCTGCCAGTTCTTTTGCTTCGCGTAGTCGGCGAGCACCTTGCCGCCGTACAGACCCTGCTCTTCGCCCGACAGTGCGGCATACACGAGCGTCGCCGGGAACTTGTATTTCGACAGCACACGCGCCGCTTCGATGACCGCGGCAGTGCCCGAACCATCGTCGTTCGCGCCGGGCGCATCGTGCGTCGTGTCCATCACGTCGGTGACGCGCGAATCCAGGTGCCCGGTGATCACGATCACGCGATCCGGATCGGAGGTGCCGCGCTGGATCGCGACGACGTCCATCACTTCGGTCGGTTGCGGCACGCGCTTTCCGGTGAAGGTCTGCGACGGCGTGACGACGTCGAGACAGCCACCGCAGTCGCTGGAGAACGATTCGAAGCGCGACTTCACCCAGCGTCGCGCCGCACCGATGCCGCGCTTTTCGGATTTCGTGTCCGACAGCGTGTGGCGGGTGCCGAAACCGACCAGACGCGTGATCGTCGCGTGCAATTCATCCGCGCTGACCCGGTCGGCGATCTCGTGCAGAAGCGGCTGTTCGACCGGATGCGCGTCGGCAGCGAGCGCAGGCGCCGACACGACTCCGAGCAACGAAACCAGAATCATCGTGCGCATGGGCATTCTCCGCGGGAGTGGATGCCCACTCTAATTCATCCGAACCGCTGGCGACCCGTAGGCCGGACGCGTTTTTTGCGGCCGGCGCTCCTGCGTAAAGCGCCGACCGCGCAAGCGCGTGCGGCCTTCGGTCTGCGTCAGATGCTGTCGACCAGCACGATCTCGGTGTCGGTGACTGCGGTGATGCGGATCACGGACTCGTCGCGAATGGCCGCACCGTCACGCGTGTCGAGATGGACGCCGTTGACGTCGGCTGTGCCTTGCGCCAGCACGAGGTATGCGTGCCGCTGCGCGCCGAGCGTGTACTCGGTCGATTCACCCGCTTTCAGCGTCGCGCCGAGCACGCGTGCATCTGCGCGGATCGGCAACGCGTCGGTGTCGCCGGCGACGCCACTGGCGAGACTGACAAAACGCCCCGAGCGGTCGCCTTTCGGAAACGGACGCGCGCCCCACGACGGCGCACCGCCGCGTGAATCGGGAACGATCCAGATCTGGAAGATCCGCGTGGTATCGGCTTCCGCGTTGTACTCGGCATGGCGAACGCCGCTGCCCGCGCTCATCACCTGCACGTCACCGGCTTCGGTGCGGCCCTTGTTGCCGAGGCTGTCCTCGTGGGTGATCGCGCCCTCGCGAACATAGGTGATGATCTCCATGTCCGCGTGCGGGTGCGGCGGGAAACCGCTGCCCGCCGCGATCTCGTCGTCGTTCCACACGCGCAGCGCGCCCCAGCCCATCCGTGAGGGTTCGTTGTAGCTGGCGAACGAGAAATGATGCTTCGCCTTCAGCCAGCCGTGGTCGGCGCCGCCGAGGGTGTTGAAAGGTCTGTGCTCGATCATGGTGTGTTCCCCGTCGCGCCACGCTGGCGCTGCTCGCAACGATATGCGGTGGCATTGGCGCAATGCCATCCGGGCGTGCGGAAACGCATCGTTCCCGCCGCGGCATCAATCGTCAGGAACGCAGGCCCACGCCACGATCGAGCAGGGTGAGACCGACGGCCGTCAGCACCACCGCGAAGCCGACCATCACGCCATAGGCCACGCCCATCGAGATCTCGCTGATGCCGAGCAGGCCGTAACGGAACGCGTTGACCATGTAGAGGATCGGGTTTGCGTGGCTGATCTGGCGCCACGGCGTGCCGAGCTGGTTGACCGAATAGAACACGCCGCCAAGATAGGTGAGCGGGGTCAGCACGAAGGTGGGCACCAGGGCGATGTCGTCGAACTTCTTTGCATACACCGCGTTGACGAAGCCGGCGAGCGAAAACACGATCGAGGTCAGCAGAACGGTCGAGAAGGTGATCAGCGGGTGATACAGGTGGATGCGTGTGAAGAACAGCGAAATCAACAGCACGATCACTGCGACCAGCAGGCCGCGCAGCACCGACCCCGTCACGTAGCCGGTGAGGATCACCCAGCTCGGCATCGGCGAGGCGAGCATTTCCTCGACGTGGCGGCCGATTTTCGCGCCGAAGAACGACGAGGAGATGTTGCCGTAGCTGTTGGTGATCACCGCCATCATGATCAGGCCGGGCACGATGAAGTCGATGTAGCCGACGCCGGGCACGATGTCGCCGATGCGGCTGCCGACCATCTTGCCGAAGATCACGAAGTACAGCGTCATCGTGATCGCCGACGGCAGCAGGGTCTGCGGCCAGATGCGCAGGATCCGCACGATTTCCCGGCGCGTGATCGTGGTGAAGGCGATCAGGTTCGGATGGGTGCTCATGCCGCCACCTTGCCCGGCGCGGCGTTGCCCGCGTCGACCAGCCGCACGAACAGTTCTTCCAGCCGGTTTGCCTTGTTGCGCATCGAGCGCACCGCGATGCCGTGCGCGGTCAGGCTGGCGAAGATCGAATTGAGGTCGTGGTTGCGCGCCATCTCCGCCTCGAGCGTGAGGTCGTCGATCTTCGTGAAGCGCACGCCGGGAATATCCGGTGGATTGGCCGCCGGCTGCACCAGGTCGAACACGAAGGTTTCGATGTCCAGCTTGGACAGCAGCGTCCGCATGCTGGTGTTCTCGATGATGCGACCCTTGTCGATGATCGCGATGTTGCGGCACAACTGCTCGGCTTCCTCGAGGTAGTGCGTGGTGAGGATCACCGTGGTGCCGGCCGCGTTGATCGCACTGACGAACTTCCACATCGAGCGGCGGATCTCGATGTCGACGCCGGCGGTCGGTTCGTCGAGGATCAGCAAGCGCGGTTCGCTCATCATGGCGCGGGCGATCATCAGCCGGCGTTTCATGCCGCCCGACATCGCGCGCGCCACGCCGAACGCCTTGTCCCACAGCACCAGCTGCTTGAGGTATTTCTCCGCCCGCACGGCCGCTTCGGCGCGCGGGATTCCATAGAAGCCGGCCTGGTTCACGCAGATGTCGAACGGCTTCTCGAACATGTTGAAGTTCAGTTCCTGCGGCACCAGGCCGATCAGGCGCATTGCCTCGCTGCGCTGCTCGCGGATCGACACGCCGAAGATCTTCGCGTCGCCGCTGGTTGCGTTGACCAGCGAGGAGAGGATGCCGATCAGTGTCGACTTGCCGGCGCCGTTCGGCCCGAGCAGGGCGAAGAAATCGCCGGGCTGCACAGTGAGTGAAATGCCTTTGAGCGCCTCGACGCCATTGGCGTAGGTCTTCTTCAGCTCGACGACGTCGAGCGCAGGGATCGGGGTCATGGGGACTCGGTATGGGCCGCTGCGGGAGGATGCGCGGCTGCCTGCTAGTATACCGGGCTGTTCCGCACGCCCCGCGCCAATCCAGCCCCGATGGATCAATTCAAGCTTCGTCTCGTCGCCAGCCACATGCTGGCTCCCTCGGTCCGCCACCTGTCCTTCGAACGCGAGGACGGCGCTGCATTCGCCTTTGTGCCGGGCCAGTTCATCCAGATCCATTTCCACTACGCCGACGGCAAGCCGACCAAGCGCAGCTATTCGGTCGCGACGGTGGGTGACGGCACAGGTGGTCCCGTCAAACGGGTCGAGATCGCGGTCTCCTACGTCGACGGCGGCGCGGCAACCGAACTGCTGTCGCAGCTCGATGAGGGCCATTCGATCGACGCGAGCGGGCCCTACGGCCGTTTCTGCCTGATGGAGGCGGACACCAACCGGCGCTATCTGCTGGTCGCAACGGGGACCGGCGTCACGCCGTACCGCGCCATGCAGCCGCTGATCCGCGCGTGGAGCGCAAAGCGTGGCTGCACGTTCGCGCTGGTCTACGGCGCGCGCAACGAAGACGAACTGCTGTACGGCGACGAGTTCGAGGCGTTCGCGCGCGACGTGCCCGGTTTCAGTTTCCATCCGTGTTTCAGTCGATCACCGCGTGCGGTTCCCCGTCCGCACGATCACAACGGACACGCACAGGTCGCGCTCGGCGCGCTCGGTCCGAATGGCGAACACGACATTGCGTACCTGTGCGGAAATCCGAACATGGTCGACGAGGCATTCGCGCAACTGAAAGAAGCCGGCCTTGCGGTGCCGCACATCCGCCGCGAAAAATACGTCTCCTCGCGCTGAGGCTCCGCACGCCGCGCATCATGCAACGAGGCCAGAGTCGCATGACCCCACGCACCGCATTGAAACTCGCAGCTGTCGGACTGGCCGTGCTCGCCTTTGCGACGAAGGCGTGGTGGTCGCCCGGCTCGACCGAAGCAAAGACCACGGTGTCGACGCAGGGCGTGCCCATCGTCCAGCGCGCCGGCGAACGCGGGTTCACGCTCGGCTCGCTCGCGTTTACGCCGTGCGAGCTCGACCAGCGCAACTCCGCGGCGACCACCGCGGCATTCTGCGCGCCGTTCAAGGTGCCCGAGAATCGCGACCATCCAGATGGACGTCAGATCGACCTCAAGCTCGCGCTGATCCGCGGCGCGCAACAGCCGACCGCACGCGACCTCGTGGTGTTGCTCGCAGGCGGACCCGGTCAGGCCGCGGTCGAAGCGTGGCCACGCGCCGCTGCCGGCTTTGGCCCGTTGCTCGAACACCACAACGTGTTGCTGCTCGATCAGCGCGGCACCGGCGGATCGAATGCGCTGGTGTGCAAGGACGATCCGTCCGATGTCGACGCGGCGGCGGTCCGCGAGATCGATCTCGACAAGGTGCGCACGCAGACCCGCGTGTGCCTTGATGAGGTGTCGAAGACGGCCGATCCTGCGCAGTACACGACCACGGTGGCGGTCGAGGATCTCGAAGCGGTGCGCCAGGCGCTTGGTGCGCCGACGTTCGACCTCGTTGGCGTGTCGTATGGAACGCGGGTGGCGCAGCAGTTCCTGCGACGTTATCCCGACGGCGTGCGTAGCGTCGTGCTCGACAGCGCGGTGCCCAACGAACAGATTCTCGGGTCGGACTTCTCGGTCGCCCTCGATGCGGCGCTCAAGGCGCAGTTCGCCGATTGCACGCGCACACCGGCCTGTGCGAAGGCGCTCGGCGATCCCTACGCCAACCTGTATCGGCTGCGCGATGCACTCGCCGCAAATCCCCCGACGGTCGCCTATCGCGATCCGCGCAGCCAAGAACAAAAGTCGCGACCGCTCGACGTCTACACCTTCGCGACGATCGTGCGCATGTTCGCCTACTCGACCGAAACCAGCGCGCTGCTGCCACTCGGCATCGAGCGAGCACTGAAGGGCGACTACGCACCGCTGCTCGGGCAGGCAGATCTGCTCACCGCCGACCTCGCCGACCTCGCCGGCAATGGCATGCAGCTTTCGGTGGTCTGCGCCGAAGATGCGGACGCGTTGACCGATCGTCCACAGGATGCGCCGCTGATTCTTGGCGACACGCTGGTACGCGTGATGCGCGCGCAGTGTGGGGTCTGGCCGCACGGGAAAAAGCCGGCGGATTTCCACGCGCCAGTCGCCAGCGACAAGCCGGTGCTGATCCTCTCCGGCGAATACGATCCGGTCACCCCGCCGCGTTACGCGGAGCAGATCGTCAAGGGTCTGCCGAACGGACGCGTGCTCGTTGCGAAAGGCCAGGGTCACAGCGTGATGGCGCGCGGCTGCTTCCCGAAACTGGTCAAGACCTTTGTCGAGACGCTCGACGCGGCGAAACTCGACGCCGGCTGCGTCGCCGACTTCGGTGCGACGCCCGCGTTCACGACCTACAACGGAGCCGCGCCATGATCGAGGTGAAGGATCTGCACAAGGCGTTCGGCGACGTGAAGGCCGTCGGCGGCGTGTCGTTCGTCGCCCGCGACGGTGAGATTACCGGCCTGCTCGGTCCGAACGGCGCCGGCAAGACCACCACGCTGCGCATGCTGTACACGCTGATGCGACCGGACTCGGGTCAAGTGCTCGTCGACGGCATCGACGCGGCGGTCGACGCGATCGCGGTGCGCCGCCGCCTCGGTGTACTGCCGGACGCACGCGGCCTCTACAAACGGCTGACGGCACGCGAGAACATCGATTACTTCGCGCGCCTGCAGGGGCTCGATGCGGCGACACGCCGCCAGCGCATCGATGCGCTCATTGCCGCGCTCGACATGGCCGACATTGCGGAACGGCGCACCGAAGGATTTTCTCAAGGCCAGCGCGTGAAGACCGCGATTGCGCGCGCGCTGGTGCACGACCCGCGCAACGTGATCCTCGACGAACCGACCAACGGACTCGACGTGATGGCAACGCGCGCGATGCGCAGCTTCATGCTCAAGTTGAAAAGCGAAGGCCGCTGCGTGCTGTTTTCCAGCCACATCATGCAGGAGGTCGGTGCGCTGTGCGATCGCATCGTGGTGATTGCGCACGGTCGCGTGGTGGCCGACGAATCGCCCGAGGCGCTGAAGGCGCAGACGGGTGCGGCAACGCTCGAGGACGCGTTCGTGAGCATCATTGGATCGGAAGAGGGGCTGGCGGCGTGAGCGTCGACAGTCGATTCCTACCGTGCCGTCAGTCCCGCGCAAGCGGGAATCCATCGCGCTTTTTCGCCACACAGGAACGTGTATTGGCGAGGCGCAAAAAATGGATTCCCGCGTTCGCGGGAATGACGTCGACAGAGTGTTCACCGTTTGGCTCCGGACACACGTCGGAGACGCACGCATGAAAACGGCGCTGATCGTCTTCTGGAAGGAAATCCGCGAGAACCTGCGTGATCGCCGCACGGTGATCAACACGCTGATCACCGGCCCGCTGTTCGCGCCACTGGTGTTCGTGATCATCATCAACACCGCGGTGACGCGCGAGATCGAAAAGGCCGAAAAGCCGCTGCCCGTTCCAGTCGCCGGTGCCGAACGCGCGCCGAACCTGATCGAGGAACTGCGTCATCGCGGCGTCGAGATCAAGGCCGCGCCGGCGGATCCCGAAAAGGCGGTGCGCGACAACGATGTCGATCTGGTGCTGCGCATTCCCGCCGACTACGCCGACGCGTGGACCAAAGGCGAGCCCGCGCAGGTCGAGCTCATCTACGACCAGTCGCAGCGCGATGCGCAAGGGTCGGTCGCACGACTGCAGTCGATGCTCGATGCCTACTCGCGACGCACGGGTGCGATGCGTCTGATCGCGCGCGGAATCTCGCCGTCGGTGAACACGCCGCTGGTGATCGCAGGGCGCGATCAGTCAACCGCGCAGGCGCGCAGTGGAACGATGTTCAGCATGCTGCCGTATTTCTTCATCCTCGGCGTGTTTGTCGGCGGCATGGCGCTGGCGATCGACACCACCGCGGGCGAGCGCGAGCGCCAGTCGCTCGAGCCGCTGCTGGTCAACCCGGTCGGTCGCGGCCGCATCCTGATCGGCAAGCTGGCCGCGACCAGTGCGTTCGCGTTGACCACGCTGCTGCTCAGCATCGTTGCATTCTCGGTCGCCGGACAATTCCTGCCGACCGAGAAGCTCGGCATGAGCCTCGAAATCGGCCCGCATTTCGCGCTGCTGACACTGTTCGTGATGCTGCCGCTGGTGTTCGTGCTGGCGACGCTGCAGACGCTTGCCGCCGCATTCGCCAAAAGCTATCGCGAGGCACAGACGTACCTGTCGCTGCTGATGTTCGTGCCGGTGATCCCGACGTTGATGCTGTCGGTGTTCCCGCTCAAGGCGCAGACCTGGATGTACACCGTGCCTCTGATGGGCCAGCAGGTCGCGATCATGCGACTGCTGCGCGGCGATCCGGTCACCCCGTTCGAGCTTGGTCTGTGCTTTGTCTGCACCACCCTCGCGGCGGTCGTGGTGTATCTCGTCACCGCGCACATCTATCGCAGCGAGCGGCTCGCCATCTCGGCATGACGCGGACGCGCGCGCCTATGCAACAGGCGCGCGCAGGAGATCGACGTCGAAGACGGCGTCGAACACGGCCTTCGACAGCCAGTCGTCCTCATCCGTTGGAAAGCCTGCCGTGCGGAACGCATCGAGGAATCCCGCATGCACCTCGCGTTGCGAATGAAGCGGCGGCGATCGCGCTGAACGCGGACTCGCCGGGTAGCCCAGCCAGACGCAGGGATCAATGAGGCAACTGCCGATCTCCCGATGGATGGCTTCGTCGAACGACTGGATGGCGGTGCCTGGCGCGTCGCCCTGCACGAGCAACCCGTCAACGACGCCGGCCGAAACCAGACGCTGATCTTCCGCCTTCACCTGCTCCACCGACGAGGCATCGACCGCGCGCTGCGCTTCCTCGCGCGTCACTGCGAGACCGAGATCAGCGGTCACGCCCAGCAGGGTTGCGAGCGCATCGCGACGGTAATCCTCGAACCGCACGATCTTTGTGCCATCACGCTCGACGGCGCTCCGCCATACGCGCAGGAACACCAGCAGGTAGTCCTGCCACGAGACGGGGTAGTGGAAAAAGCGGCTTGCACAGAAGCCGATGAAATCCTGCCCGGTCGGTGGTGCTCCGGATCGCCGGGATCGTTGCCACGCCGAGTGGAGTGCTTCTCGCGGGTCGCGCACGAACATCAGCCGATGCGTCGTCGCTGGATACAGGTCGGGCCAGGCGTGATGCACGCGCACGCAATGATCGCCGCGAAAGTCGAAGACGCGTCCGGCCGACAGCGCCGGAAGCACCCGGCTCCAGCCGTTGTCGCCGCCGACATACCGGTAACGGAACCGATCGAGTTGCTGCCAGTGCGCGCGATCATCGCTGCCCCACGGCTTCCACGCGGGAATGCCGAGTTCGAGCAGGCAGTTCACCAGCCACGCCGCGCCACACGGCGCTTCGGGCGAGACGAGGTCGATGTCGTACCGGTCAAAGCCGCAACGCTGCGGGAACGCATGGAACGACGTGCTATCGCGCATGACCAAGTGCTTGCCACCGAGTCACGACGCGCGCGCCGATTTCCGCGGCCGTCAAACAGCCAGTGTCGATCCGCAAGTCCGGTGCAACCGGCCATTCGGGCGCGATGTCGACGCCGACCTGCGGACCGCTCCCGAGATCCGCGCGTGGACGTCTCCTTTCACGTTCGGCTTCGTCGCACGTCAGCAGCACTTCGAGATAAGGCGCGAAGCGGGCGCGATTGCGCGTGTGGATGTCCGCGAACAGCGAAACAGTTGCCACGACGCTGATCGTGCCTTGTCCGGCGACGAGTCCGGCGACGTTCGCGTACGTCTCTGCAAGGCACCTTCGTGACACGACGTCGTAGCCGCCGAGCAGCGGTGCAAGAACCTGCCTCAATGAATCGCCGTCGAGCAGCAGGCATGACTGGCCATCGGTGCGCAGCCGCGCAACGACGGCTTTCGCGGCCTCGGTCTTGCCGACGCCGGGCAACCCGGTTATCCAGATCACCGGGTTCATGCGACGCTCGGCCTTTCACGCCAGTCATGGGTCCATCGACGTGTGTCGTGCAGCCTGCGGCGGCACAGTCGGAGATCGTCCGCACTGTCGACTTCGCACCAGCGCCCATGGATGGGAACGTCCGCGATGGGTTGGCCTGCGCGCAGAAGACCGGAAAGCAGGGCGGTCATGTCCGTCGGCGCGGGCCGCGAATCCGCGGCGAATTGTTCCGCCTTCGACCAGCCGGAGGGTGTGAAGTGAAGCAGGCCAGCGAACTGCGCCTCGATTCCGTCGAGACTCGTCGGCTTCGCGCCAATCTCGCGCAGCCAGCCGTCGTCGCCGCGATACGTTTCCGCATCGATCAGCGGAGCGGTGTGACGTTGCTGCCAGAGATCGCGCCAGGCGCGATCTCCCGCAACGGCGATATCCGCCGGACAGTCGAGCACTGCACGAACGTTGGAGCAGTGGTGCACGCTGTCGGCGTAGAGGACGAGGAAACCGCTGTTGAGTCTGGCCGGTCGGGCTGCGCACAGCGACTCCATCGGACCGGAATCGGGCCATTGCGGCGTTTCGATCAACTCGACGCCAGGTCGTTCCAGCTGCCGGCAGCGGTAACCGCCAACGATCACCACGCGTTCAATCCCGCAATTGGCGAGACAGTGCAGATGCCAGTCGATCAGCGATCGACCAGCCACCCGCACCAGTGCCTTGGGCAGATGACTTGTGTAACGGCCGAGGCGCGCTCCGCGCCCCGCGGCGAGGATGATCGCCGCGGTCATCGGAGGTCGTTCCGTCGCGTCGCGTAGACGCGCGTGACGAACGGAATGGCGAGAATGGGTTGATCGGCGACGATCGCGTCGAGGGCCTCCAGCACCGCCGGCATTGCGTCCCCGGCCTGGCGCACCAACGTTGCGTGCGCCCGGAATCCCGCGACGAATTCGCGCGCAGGCGTTGCATGCAGCAGATCGCCGACAATGCAGCGGACGGCTCCAAAGCGGCCGTCGGCGACGATCAGCGGGCTCGGATCTTCGCGGCGCTGACCATGTTCGTAGCCGGGCACCAGGGATTCGATCGCCGCTTGCAATCGATGCTGCAACGGATCGTCGAGGTCGCGATGATTCCACAGGCAGACCAGCCATCCACCCGGTCGCAGCACGCGTGCCGCCTCATCGAGAGCGGGCGGCGTATCGATGACATTGAAGGAGGAGCCGAACGTGAGCAGGTCATGACTGCGCGCGGGCAATCCGGTCGCTTCTCCTCGCCGGTCGAGCCAGTTCGCCTCTGGCACGTCGCGCTCGCCGAATGCGCGCATGGCGGCGTTGGGTTCGATCGCATCGACGCGAAAACCCTCTGCAACCAGCGTCGCCGTGAGGCGGCCGGTACCGGCACCGATGTCTGCGCAGACCGCGCCCGGAGCCAACTGCATCAACGCGCACAGGTCGCGCAATGCCGCGGTGGAGTAAGGCGCGCGCAACCGATAATGCTCGGCAAGGGCGCTGTAGTCCCAGTCCAGCGCAGCGGCGTTCAGCCGAGGCTCCATCGGCGGCCTCCGAAGTCGATGCTGATGCGGCGGGCGCTGATGACGCGCCGGAACGCATCAGGTCCGATCCCGAGCAGGGCCGGTACGCCGGCTTCTGCGCAGCGGATCGCCATGTGCGAGTTGGGCCCGCCGAATGCGGTGAGCAATGCCGCGGGGCGCCGTCGGAAGATCCAGTCGAAGCCGGGGTTGGCACTCGCAATGGCGATGAGCGCATGCATCGGCACGCGATCCGGATCGGTCTGTGCATCGACAATCGTCGGCACATCGTCGACGCGCCCGTTCCCCAGCCAGTTGGCTTGGCCGTGGGCGTAGTGCACGACATCGAGTCGATGATCGCGGATGAGCAGGGGCATGCGGATGCGGGCCTCGACCGCATGCGCGTTCCGCGCGACGAGGGCGCGTTCCTGCAGGCGTTCGCGCGCCAGTGCCGGATCGAGCAGATCGTCGAGGCCGAGCCAGCCGGCCGTGCAACGGTCGATCCCCAGCGACTCTGCGCGGCTCGCGAGGGCATCCAGCGCAAGCGAGATGCCGCGTGCAAACACGCATTTGCCGAACTCACGCGCGTGCACAACGCGCGCGTACTGCGCGAACAATGCTTCAACGTCGATGTGCAATCGGAGTTCATGCAGCGCATCGCGAAGATCGCGTGAGATCTGTGCGTCGAGAGTCCACAAAGCGCGAGGGTTCGCGTCGCGCGGCGGTTGCTGCGCGAACGGAGGACGCGCAAATTCCTTCCGTGTAGGGGCCGAAATTTCAAAGGTGCCGGCACGCACATGCGCGTCGTCACCGTCGATGGACGCGGACAGGCCGGCGCAACTGGCGACGGACTGTCTCATCTGCAGCCATGAAGTCGGATCCAGCGCGCCGATGTCCACTGCGGATCGAAGAAGTGCTTCGATCGCAAAAGCCTGTCTTGCTGCCATTGCAAAGCGCACACCGGTGCGCAGCTCGAGACGTTCGATCCAGCGCCGCAGGCGCGCCGGTTCTGCGCCGGGTGGCGCCAGACGCAGATCGCGCGTGAAACTGTGGATCAGACGATCCGTCAGCGCAGCATCGAGCGCCGCCGATGTGGGCGCGCGCAACGTCTCCTGGAAGGTCGAGAACTGCGCGGTGTCCAGCAGCGCGGGGTAGCGAGACGCGAACGCGTCAGCCAGGCCGAACGTCAACGTGGTGAACGCCACGTCGAACTCGATCTTGTCGTGGTACTCGGGGTGCGCGCGAAGTCGCTCGCAGTAAGCGGCCACGAGGCGTTCGCCGATGTCGGCATCGAGACCGGCCGGAACAAGCGAGCGAAAGCTTGTGCGTGCGTCCACGTAGGGTCGACCGGCGATGAAGCGCAGCAGACGAGTTTCTTCGATGCGTGCGTACCCGAGTGCGCGGCGCCCGAGCCACCATGCGCGACGGGTGATCAACGTATCGAACAGTTCGCGCGCGAGCGGGCGCGGATGTTCGCCGAGCAGCTCCGCGGGATTCCAGTCCGGCATCATGCCGAGCAACGGCGGTTGCGTCGCGAGGGCGGCCAGATCCGATTCGAGGGCATGTCGCAGCCGATCCACGGGTGCTTCGTCGCATGGCGGCAGCGTCAGGGGTCGCACCTGCAACAGCCAGATGATGTCGGCGTCATCCGCGACCATCTCGACTTCGCAGGATTGATCGCCAACCACCGACTCGATCTCGCGCAATGCATCCAGATAGACGCGGTACGGTGCAGGGAGACCATCGAGCCGACCGTCGGTTCGCGCCGAGTACCAGGTGTCGACGTCGGTATCGCCACGTGTGACGTGGTCGCTGCGCGGACCCTTGGCGACGCTCACGACATGGTAGGGAGCGCCGTCGGGAAGCGCGTGGGTGAACGCCACCGCGGCGTCGCGAACGCCGGTGACTTGCCGCTGCATGAACACTTCATCGGTCGACCGCGCGTGCCCGTAGCTGCCGAACACGGCGTCGATCGCGTCCGCAATGGCGCTGCGGTCCGATCCGGGCACATCGAGCACGGTGCGGTAGTGCCCGGCTTTCGACGCCGCCAATGCGTCCTCGTCCGCTCGATCGCTTCGCGCCGCGAGGAGCGCCTGCCCGAAATGGGCGGTGATGAAATCCAGCGTGGCCTCACGCCGATCGTTCCAGCGGGCAAAGCCGATGCCGATTCCCGCCGGTACGCGACTGCATCGCAACTGTGGCGCCAGCGCCGCAAGAGTCGAGCGCTTGCCGTTCCATGGCGATCCCGCCGCGTCGCTGCGGGATCGATCGGCGATTCCATTCATGCATTCGCGCCTGGAAAACCCGCAACAAGGCAAGTCTAGCTGACGCGCGCATGGGCAACGAAGTCTCCGAACAGCATGCCGCCACACAGTCGACCCTGCGCCGCATCATCGAATTCCGGATGCCACTGTGTTCCCACCGCGTATCGATGCGCGAGGGACCGGATCGCCTCGACGCAGCCGTCGTCCGCACAGGTGGCCTCCACACGCAGGCCGTTGCCTGCTTCCAGCAGGCCTTGTCGATGAGCGGAGCTGACCGTGCCGCGCGTCGTCCCGTACAAATGTGCGAGATAACCGCCGTCGGACAGCTCGACGGCGTGGGCATGCGCGGCATAGTGCGCCGGATCGCTGTGATGCTCTGCCTGCGACGCGGCAAGGGTCTGCAGCGTGCCACCAAAAGCAACGTTCAGCAGTTGCATGCCTCGGCAAATGCCGAGAATGGGCTTGTCCACCGCGAGAAATGCGTCGACCAGATCGAGTTCGAAACGGTCACGCGCACGCCCGACATCGCCCCCGCTTGGAAGCGTGGATACCCCGGCGATATTCGCACCTCCCTGAAGCACCAGGCCATCGCACGCGCGAGCGTAGGCCGCGGCGACCTGGCGGGCGAGCAGCGGTGACTCCGGCAGGCAAGTGCCGACGACGAGCGCACCGGCTGCCGTCAAACGCTGGAGGAGCGTTCGTTCGAAGAACAGCTGATGCTGGCGCCACGCTCCTGGCGCTCCAGCTTCGCCCCCGAAGAGGCGAGGAGCAATCGCGAAACGCGGAGGGTTCGCAGGAAACGCCGATGCTTCAGTCATGGGCACGCAAGGTCGGGGGAGAGCGATCCTGACACAGGACGTCGGGTGCGCAGATGAAAAAGCCGTGCGCTGCTCAGAACAACTCGGACTGGGGTGACGCCGCGCGCGGCGGAACGAAGGCCGAAACATCCAGCGACAGATCGCGTGCCTCGTTCATGCCGTGCTTGCGGCATGCAAGCCGGAAGCGCTGGCGGATCAGCTGCGCGAACGGGCCTTCGCCGCGCATGCGCGAACCGAAGCGCGCGTCGTTGTCCTTGCCGCCGCGCATCTGGTTGATCAGGCTCATCACGTGCTCCGCCCGATCGGGCACGTGCAGGGCGAGCCATTCGCGGAACAGATCCTTCAATTCGTATGGAAGGCGCAACACCGTGTAACCGGCGCGCCGGGCACCCGATTCCGCAGCCCGTTCGAGGATCTGCTCGATGTAGCAATCCGTGACCATCGGGATGATCGGCGCGACCATCACGCCGCAGGGCACGCCGGCTGCATTGAGGTTCGCGACGGCTTCGAGCCGGCGATGCGGCGCGCTCGCCCGCGGTTCGAGCGTGCTCGCGAGGCGATTGTCGAGCGATGTCACCGACACGAACGCATGCACCAGGTTGGCGCGCGCCATCGGCACCAGAATGTCGAGGTCGCGCTCGATCAGCGCGTTCTTCGTGATGATCGTGCACGGGTGGCCGCACTCGGCGAGCACTTCGAGGATCGACCGCGTGATGCGGTAGCGCCGTTCGATCGGTTGATACGGGTCGG